>NZ_MEES01000001.1:0-147648 GCF_001724535.1 Paracoccus sp. SCN 68-21
CCCTTGGTGACATCTGCAGCATGTTCTCACCCGAAGAATGCTGGAACTACTTCCACGCTGCAGGCTATGTGTCAGGTTAAAAGCGAAATGCTCTAGGCGCCGAACTGCCGATTTGCAGATTGTGCAAATAATCGCTTCGCGTGTGCAGCGAACTGGGGCAGGATCGTATTGGGAAAAGGGAGGAACGAAGATGTCGAAGAGAAATGCTCTTTTCGTTTTGTCAGCCACTGTTTCAGCACTGAGCATGGTGCCTGCTCATGCCGAGTTCGCGTCGGCTGTCACGCAGGAGACGCGCAGCGTGGCGGGACTAGAGCAGCCTGCAGAGATCATTATCGATCAATGGGGGGTGCCTCACATCTATGCCGGCACAGACCGCGATGCGATCTTCCTGCAAGGCTACAATGCCGCGCGTGATCGGCTGTGGCAGATCGACCTTTGGCGAAAGCGAGGATTGGGGCAGCTCTCCGAAAGTTTCGGCGAAAGCTTCGTCGATCAGGACAGAGCGGCCCGCCTCTTCTTGTATCGTGGCGATATGGAGGAGGAGTGGGCCGCCTACGGCCCCAACGGCCGGTCGAGTGCAGAGGCTTTTTCGGAGGGGGTCAATTCATATGTCCAACAGGTGTTGGATGGCGATCTGCCCACGCCGGTCGAGTTCGCCCTGACAGGCTCGCAGCCGGCGCTTTGGTCTCCTGAGGATGTGGTTCGGATCCGCAGTCACGGTCTGACCCGCAACGCCAGTTCCGAAGTATCTCGGGCGCGGATAGCCTGCGAAGAAGGTATCGAAGCTGACCGGCTGCGCCAGAAGCTGGAGCCCGAATGGACCCCGTCCATTCCCGAGGGCCTTGATCCCTGCACGATCCCGGAAGACGTGCTGGCAGATTATACGCTCGCCACTCAGAATGTGACGTTCGAGGCGCCGGATGTGGCCTCGCAAACTGAACCGGTTCCCGCCTCGGGCACTGAAACCGACGTGGACGCTGGGCCCGCACCAGACGAACTGGAATCTGCTGATCCTGCTGCGCCGGAGACCCACGAAAACAACCAAAGCTCGGGCGATCAAGAAACCCGGCTGGATCCGGCGACTTTCCTCAGGACCACGGCAGCTAATGTTCAAGAAATCGGCTCGAACAACTGGACGGTTGCTCCGTCCCGAACGGCGACCGGACGGCCGATCCTCGCCAATGATCCACACCGCGCCCATGGAGTGCCTTCGCTGCGGTATGTCGTGCATTTGAATTCGCCCGGCATGTCGGTCATCGGCGCGGGCGAGCCGGCACTTCCTGGCGTTTCGATCGGTCACAATGGCAAGATCGGTTTTGGCCTGACAATCTTTGCCGTCGATCAGGAAGACATCTATGTCTACGAGCTTAATCCGGACAATCCGGACCAGTATCGCTACCAGGACGAGTGGGTCGACATGGATGTCATGTCCGACACAGTGAATGTCCGCGATGGCGAGCCCGTGGATATCGAAATGCGGTTCACCCGTCACGGTCCGATCCTCAAGGTCGATGCAGATAACAACCGCGCATATGCCTTCCGCAGCGTCTGGTTCGAGCCCGGCACCTCAGCCTATTTTGGATCGGTCGACTACATGGGTGCGCAGAACTGGGACGAGTTTTCCAGCGCAATGGAACGGTTCTCGACACCATCCGAAAACCAGGTCTATGCCGACACGGACGGCAATATCGGGTGGATCGTCGGTGCGATCTCACCACTTCGCGAGAATTGGGACGGCCTTCTCCCGGTTCCTGGCGACGGGCGATACGAATGGGACTTTCTCGAGCGCGACAAGCTGCCTTCCTCCTACAATCCTGAAAAAGGCTGGTTCGCGACGGCAAACGAGATGAATCTGCCAGAGGATTATCCCTATGAGGATTACAAGGTCGGGTTCGAGTGGTCTGATCCTTCCCGGTATAACCGCATTGCCGAGGTTCTGTCGGAAGACGATCAGATGACGCTGGCCGGCTCCATGGCGCTTCAGAACGACGATCACAGCATGATGCAGCGCAGGGTGGTGGCTCTGATGCATGGGCTGGACCTGCCTGACACCGCATCGGCTTTAGACAACGAGGCACTGGACCTTATCCAGGATTGGGATGGGGTCACCTCCGCCGACAGTGCGGCGGCCGCGGTAGCCGAAGTGATGCTTAGCAAGCATCTTGTCAAAGTCGCGGGTCAACGCCTCCTGGGGGACGACCTGTCGACGCTTCTGGGTCGCGGTGCCATCACGTCGGTGGTCGATCTGCTGGAACAGCCCGACGCTCGCCTGGGCACGGAACCTGACGCAGCACGCGATGAGATCCTGTCTCAGGCACTGAGTGACGCCGTTGCGGAGACATCCGAGCATCTTGGGCAGAACGTCGCAGAATGGCGTTGGGGTGATCTACACAAGGGCGTCTTCACCAGTTCGGTCGCTGCGCTTGCGCCGCAGGGCTTGAGAAGCCAGCTCAATGTCGGACCGCTGTCTATGGGTGGGTCTGCCTTCAGCCCCCGTGCCGCAAGCTACAATGATGCTTTCGAAGTCACCTCAGGGGCGTCGTTCCGAATGGTTCTGGACGTCGGCAATTGGGACGAGAGCAGGTTCATCAACACGCCTGGCCAGTCCGGCGACGCGATGAGCGCCCACTACCGCGATCTCGCTCCCTTGTGGGCTGCTGGCGACTATGCTCCCTTGGTATACTCCAGAGAAGCTGTCGAGCGCGCAGCACATCACGTCATAGCACTGACGCCCGGAGACTGATCCTATGTGACGTGAGGCACTACAATGCCTCACGTCACCACATATCTGATCCTCCCATAACCCAGAATTCTGGATGGGATAGAGAAGCCACGAGAAGGACCATCTGCACGACCGCTCTGCACACTGCTCTGGAAATTACTGAATATTTAAACAAATTTACAAACCCAACCATCGCCTCAACGTTGGCAGTCATCGCTCCGCCACACGCGCGGATTATGCAGAGTGGTCGCAGAAACTGCGCGTGGTTGTGACGGACTGCTAACACACCTCATCGGATTTGAGGGCGGTAGGCTCACGCAGTCCGCACGAGCGGCTGCTTTTCCGATATTGCTGCATCTGCCTCGCCGCATTGCCGTAAGGCAGCTTTCCGCCCTTCGCGTCGCGTTACGCTTGCCAGAAACGAGGCCGATTGATCGCTTCCGCGATATAGGAAAAACGCTTAGCGGCACTGTTCAAAGGTCGCCTCCCCAACTTCGATTAGATCTTTGGAGGAAGGTCGACGCCAAGGCCCCCTTGATTCTTCGATAAGCCTGCAGGCATAGATCCGCCTTCTATCGAAGGGAGTGTCCGCATTGGCCTTGCTGCACGGAATTTCGCCTGTCGCCCGTGAAACCGTGCCGTCGCTCGTCGCCAGGCTTGCCGCGTCGAAGGGCGTATCGCTGCATCAGCTGGTGCTCGATCTGGGTGGCTCGATGAAGCGGTTGGTCAGCCAGGATCGCGAGCTGTTCGAGAACCTGATGGCTTGGGCCGGGCTTGACGATGCGGAGCTGGAAGAGCTCCTGTCCTGGACGGGCGAGCCGATCGGTGATGTCCGGATGCGCTTTCGGAACGAAATCTTCGTCTCGCGGGCGCTGCGGAACCCGGTCGTGCAAGGATGCCCCCGGTGTCTGAGGGACGATGCCATGTCAGCTCCGGAAGATCCATTGGCCGCGATGGCGATGCGCGGGCACTGGCAGATGCGCGAGATGGTGACCTGCGCCACGCACGGCGCGCTGCTGGTGCCTCTTTGGACGGCACCGCATCCGACCGCCCGGAACGATCTGACGGCCCGGCTGACCGAGATCCTGCCGACCATTCTCTCGGGCAGCCTCGACGGTCCGATGGCCACTCCAACCGGATACGATCGGTGGCTGGAACACCGGCTGGACAAGGACGAGGATACATCCTGGCTCTCGGGCCAAAGCCTCTATGCCGCGACGACCTTCTGTCGCTTGCTCGGCGGGGAACTGCTGCGCAACGACGGCCAGGATGACGCTGATCCGCAGGCTGTCCGGCATGCCTCATTGGCAGCGGGGTTCGATGTGGTGCGTCGTGGTCCCGATGCCATTCGGCACGCATTGCACGATCTGGCCGCTGGGGCGAACGGCTCTCTGGATGAGCCACAGAAGGCGTTCGGATCACTCTGGAGGGATATGCGGGACTACCATCAGGATAATGAAGCGTTCGAGCCATTTGCGGACATCATTCGAGGTGTGGTTCTGGGCACCTGGCCCATTGCGGAAGGGACCGTTCTGCTGGGACAGACGGTGTCGCAGCGAAAGCTTCACTCGGTCGGCACCGCGGCGTTTGCACTGCGCGTCGCTGAGGGGCGGTTGCGTCCATTGCTGGTCGAGGCTGGAGTTATCGCGGTTGACGATCCGCGGCCGGACAGCCGCGCCGTTTTTGACGCGCAGGCGCATGGCGGAACGCTCTGCGCGATCGGGTCGCTGGTCACGGACCAGGAGATGCGGTGCGCTGTCGGCATGACCGAGGCCGAGCTGCGCGCCCTGGAGCAGGACGGCGTCCTGCAGCCCCGGACGCGCCTTCCCGGCGCGCGGCTTCGCTGGCTGGAGGCGGATGGCAAAGCGCTTGTCGACGAGCTGAACGCGCTGGCAGACGCGAACCCGGGGTCCGCCAAATGGGAAACCATCCAGAGGGCGCAGGCCAACAGCAAGGTCACGGTGGGGCGCATCATCACCGCCATCCGGGCGCGGCAGATCCGGGTCCATGCCCCGGCAGGCAACAGGTCCTATCACGGCTTCAAGGTCTGCCGGAGCGACTTCGGTGCAATCGAGTAGCCTCCGCGACTGGTCATGCTGTTGGGAAAGTGCAGACGAGGCGGCACGCAAGACAGAGGTGCAAGTTCAGGCAGCCAAACTAGCGCCGGATTCTCCACAGCAATAAAGCATTCCATATCAGTATCTTGTGTCGATTCCACTGCAGTGCTGCAGAAACTACTTGACGCAAGGTGTGCACAGGAACTGCAAAACGTGCACTCTTATGCTTCATCGTCAACAATTGGGTTTTCTGGTGACCCCGACAGGATTCGAACCTGTAACCTGCCCCTTAGGAGGGGGCTGCTCTATCCAGTTGAGCCACGGGGCCGACCACCCGACCAATAGCCGCCCCCAAGGTCGTTTGGCAAGGCGCAGGTCGCGGTTGTGGGGGGTGCTGTCCTTCGCTAACATCGGGGTCTTACAGATCGGATGCCCCATGCTGCCCATCAGACCGCGCCGCCCGCTGACCCTTCGCGACGTCTCAGAGGCGTCGGGCGTGTCCGAGATGACCGTCAGCCGGGTGCTGCGCAACCGGGGCGACGTCTCGGCCGCGACGCGCGAGAAGGTGCTGACGGCGGCCAAGGCCCTGGGCTATGTTCCCAACAAGATCGCGGGAGGGCTGGCCAGCCAGCGGGTGAACCTGGTCGCGGTGGTCATTCCGTCCCTGTCGAACCTGGTCTTTCCCGACGTGCTGGGCGGGATATCTGCGGAACTGGACGATACCGGGCTGCAGCCGGTGATCGGGGTCACCAACTATTCCCCCGCGCGTGAGGAGATGGTGCTGTACGACATGCTGTCCTGGCGGCCGTCGGGCGTGATCCTGGCGGGGCTGGAGCACAGCCGGGCGGCGCGGGCCATGTTGCAGAATTCGGGCATTCCGGTGGTCGAGATCATGGATGTCGACGGCGAGGGCATCGACACGTTGGTGGGCATCTCGCACATCCGCGCGGGGCGCGAGATGGCCGACCGCATCCTGGCGGCGGGCTATCGGCGCATCGGCTTTGTCGGCACCCACATGCCCGAGGATCACCGCGCCCGCAAACGCCTGCTGGGCTTTGAGGAGGGGCTGGCGGCCGCCGGCATCCAGCTGGAGGCGCGCGAATACTATCAGGGCGGATCGTCCCTGCTGAAGGGCCGCGAACTGACCGAGCGTATCCTGACCCGCGCCCCGGACCTGGATTTCCTGTATTTCTCGAACGACATGATCGGGGCGGGGGGGCTGCTGCACTGCATCGACCGGGGCTATGACATTCCGGGTCAGCTAGGTCTGGCGGGGTTCAACGGGGTCGATCTGCTGGACGGGCTGCCGATGCGGCTGGCCACCACGGATGCGCGCCGCGTCGATGTCGGACGGCGCGCCGCGCGGCTGGTGTCTGGCAAGGATCGCGCGCCCGACGACCGCATCATCGCGCTGACCCCGACCTTCCTGCCGGGCGATACGATCCGCGCCATCGCGGACTGACGTCGCGCCTTGTGGGCGGGCCTGCGCCCGCCTATCTGTGTCGCATGCGTATTCCCCTTCTGTCTCGTTTCCTGGCCCGCAGGCCCCGCGTCGCGGTCATCCGCCTGTCCGGCACCATCGGTGGCGCGGGCCGGGGGGGCGGCCTGAACGACGCGGCCCTGGCGCCGCTGATCGAACGCGCGTTCCGGCGCGGCAAGCCCCTGGCCGTGGCGCTGGTCATCAACTCTCCGGGCGGATCGCCCGTGCAGTCGTCGCTGATCGCGGCGCGCATCCGTCGTCTGGCGGATGAGACGGACATTCCCGTCCACGCCTTTGTCGAGGATGTGGCCGCCTCGGGCGGCTATTGGCTGGCCTGTGCGGCCGATGACATCTGGGCCGACGAAAGCTCGATCGTCGGGTCGATCGGGGTGATCTCGGCGGGCTTCGGCTTTCACCAGCTGATCGAGCGGTGGGGGATTGAGCGGCGCGTCCATACCGCGGGCACGTCGAAATCGACGCTGGACCCGTTCCGGCCGCAGAACCCCGATGACGTGGCCCGCCTGCACACCATCCTGGAGCCCATCCACCAGGCCTTCAAGGACCATGTCCGCGCCCGTCGCGGCACCCGGCTGGCCGCCGACCGCGACCTGTTCACCGGAGAGTTCTGGGCGGGCCGCGAGGCCGTGCGCCTTGGTCTGGCCGACGGCATCGGCCATCCCGTCCCGCGGCTCAAGGCGCTCTATGGCGACAAGATCCGCTTTGAGGTCCATGGCATGCGCCGGCCGCTGCTGCGCCGCCTTGGCCTGTCCGCCGACCTGCTGCTGGACGCGGCCGAGGATCGCGCCGCGTTCCAGCAATTCGGCACGCGCGGATGATGCTGCGCGCGGTGCTGCTGTTCCTGCTGGTGATGGTGGTCATGGCGCTGGTCAGCGGGCCGGGATTCCGTCGCTTCATCAAGAAACTTCTGGGGATCAATCGTCGTGGTCGTTGAAATTCTGCTGGTCCTGGGCGGGCTGGTCCTGCTGGTCCTGGGCGGTGACCTGCTGGTCAAGGGGGCCGTGGGCCTGTCGCTGAAGCTGGGCATGACACCCCTTGTCGTAGGCCTGACGGTGGTGGCCTTTGGCACCTCGGCGCCCGAACTGCTCGTGTCGCTTTCGGCGGCGCTGAAGGGGTCCAGCGGCATCGCCATGGGCAATGTCGTGGGCTCCAACATCGCCAACGTACTGGTGATCCTGGGGGTGACCGCGCTGGTGTCGGTGATCGTGACCAAGGGGCATGACCTGCGCGAAAGCTGGGCGATGATGATCGGCGCCTCGGTGCTGATGATCGCGCTGGCCTTCACCGGAGAGATCGGCCGGATCGAGGGGATGATCCTGCTGGCAGCCCTGGCGCTGGTGCTGTGGCGCCAGCTGACCACCGGGCGCGCCGATGCGGCCGATGTGGACGGCACCACCCTGGGCGCGGGCTGGGGCCGCATCGCGCTGTGGATGGGGGCGGGGCTGGTTCTGCTGCCGGTGGGGGCGAACCTGCTGGTCAGCGGCGCCACCGACATCGCCCTTGCCTTTGGCATCAGCGAGACGGTGATCGGCCTGACGCTGGTGGCCGTCGGAACCTCGCTGCCGGAGCTTGCGGCCTCGGTCGCCTCGGCGCTCAAGGGGCGGGCGGACATGGCCCTAGGCAATGTCGTCGGCTCGAACATCTTCAACATCCTGGCGATCCTGGGCATCACGGCCGTCGTCTCTCCGCTGCCCGTCCCGCCCGAGATGCTGCGCCTGGACCTGTGGGTCATGCTGGGGGCGTCGCTGCTGCTGGCGCCGTTCCTGCTGCGCGGGTTCAGCCTGTCGCGACCCGTCGGCGCGGCCTTCGTGGTGATGTATGGCGCCTATGCCTGGGTGCTGCTGTGAGGGGTGTGGCCCTGGTCACCGGCGCGGCCCGCCGCCTTGGCCGCGCCATGGCGCTGGAACTGGCGCGGCGCGGCCATGACGTGGCCATCCATTACGCCGGTTCCGCCGATGAGGCCGAACAGACCGCCGCTGATGCCCGCGCCCTGGGCGTCGCGGCGCAGACCTTTCAGGCCGACCTGCTGGACCCGGATGCGACCGCCGCACTGATCCCGCAGGTGGCGGCGGCGATGGGGCCGCTGACGGTTCTGGTGAACAACGCCTCGATCTTCGACTATGACACGATCCGCAGCGCCACGATGGAGGGCTGGGACCGGCATCTGGGGTCGAACCTGCGCGCACCGTTCCAGCTGATCCAGGCCTTCGCCGCCCAGGCCGCCAAGGCTGCGCCGGACGAGAACGGCGAGCCGCAGGCCCGCTGCCTGGTCGTGAACATGGTGGATCAGCGGGTGCTGAAGCCCACGCCCGAATTCATGACCTATTCCTTGGCCAAGGCGGCGCTGTGGTCGCTGACCCGCACCGCGGCGCAGGCCCTTGCCCCCGACATCCGCGTGAACGCCATCGGCCCCGGCCCGACCCTGCAGGGCGCCCGCCAAAGCGCCGCGCATTTCGCCGCCCAACGTGCCGCCACCGTGCTGGGTCGCGGCGCCGATCCGCGCGGCATCACCGACGCCCTGGGCTATCTTCTGGAGGCGCGGGGCGTCACCGGGCAGCTGATCTGCGTCGATGGCGGACAGCATCTGGGATGGCGCACGCCCGACGTGCTGGGCCCGGAATAGGCCCGGATCGGGCCTGTTCGCCGATTTTGTCCACTTGACCCCGTGCCAAAGTTCCAACCTGCAGATTCCGCATGGTTTTTCTGTCTGAATCTTGCGCGGATAAAATTTTTCCAACGAAAACAACGCCCTTCCGTTCTGCCTAAAATCCGGGCAGGTTCACTAAACTGTAACGATTGCTGGCCCCGCAGGGTCATCCTCACAGGCCGCCCACAGGATTATCCACAGATTCCGTGGAAAGCTTAACGGTTGCACTTGGGTTCCGGAACTTGCAGCGGGGCCCAGAATCACCAAGTTGACGTCATGACCCAGAAAACCGGCCACGCCCTGATTCAGGATTACCTTCGCACGCTGGACAGCAGCCCCGGCGTCTATCGCATGCTGGATGCGCAGCAGGCGGTGCTTTATGTCGGCAAGGCGCGCGACCTGCGGGCGCGGGTGTCGAACTATGCCCGGTCCTCGGGCCATTCGGGGCGCATCGCGCGGATGATCCGCGAGACGGCGTCGATGATGTTCCTGACCACCAATACCGAGACCGAGGCGCTGCTGCTGGAGCAGAACCTGATCAAGCAGCTGAAGCCGCGCTACAACGTGCTGCTGCGCGACGACAAATCGTTTCCGAACATCCTGGTGGCCAAGTCCCACGATTATCCCCAGATCAAGAAGCATCGCGGCGCCAAGACGGAAAAGGGCGATTACTACGGCCCCTTTGCCAGCGCAGGGGCGGTGAACCGCACCCTGACCCAGCTGCAGCGGGTGTTCCTGCTGAGGAACTGCACCGACAGCGTCTTTGAGTCCCGCACCCGCCCCTGCCTGCTGTTCCAGATCAAGCGGTGCAGCGCCCCCTGCGTCGGCCGGATCAGCGCGCCCGACTATACCGCGCTGGTCAATGACGCGGAACGCTTCCTGCAGGGCAAGACCACGACCATCCAGTCAGACCTGGCGGCCGAGATGGCGCAGGCGGCCGAGGCCATGGAATACGAACGCGCCGCAGCCCTGCGTGACCGCATCAAGGCGCTGACCGCCGTGCAGTCGGTGCAGGCCATCAACCCCAAGGGCGTGGCCGAGGCCGATATCGTGGCGCTGCACATGGACAGCGGGCAGGCCTGCGTTCAGGTGTTCTTCATTCGCGGCAATCAAAGCTGGGGGAACCGCGATTTCTATCCGCGCCTTGGCGGGGCCGAGAGCCCGGACGAGGTGATGCAGGCGTTCCTGATGCAGTTCTATGACAACACCCCGCCGCCGCGCCAGATCCTGCTGTCCCACCCGCCCGAGGACCCGGACCTGACCGCCGAGGTCCTGTCCGAACGCGCCCGCCGCAAGGTCGAGGTCGCCGTCCCCCTGCGCGGCGAGAAATCCGACCTGGTCACCAACGCCCTGCGCAACGCCCGCGAGAGCCTGGCGCGCCGCATGTCCGAAAGCGCGACCCAGCTGCGCCTGCTGGAGGGGCTGGCCGACGCGTTCGCGCTGCCCGCCCCCCCGCGCCGGATCGAGGTCTATGACAACAGCCACATCATGGGCACCAACGCGGTCGGCGGCATGATCGTGGCGGGGCCGGAGGGCTGGATCAAGAACCAGTACCGCAAGTTCAACATCAAGGGCACCGAGATCACCCCCGGCGACGATTTCGGCATGATGAAGGAGGTGCTGACCCGCCGCTTTGCCCGCCTGCTCAAAGACGATCCCGACCGCCAGACCGAGGCCTGGCCGGACCTGCTGCTGATCGACGGCGGCGCAGGCCAGGTCTCGGTCGTCCACGAGATCATGGCCGAGATGGGGGTCGAGGACATCCCCATGATCGGCGTCGCCAAGGGCCAGGACCGCGACCACGGCAAGGAGGAGTTCCACCGCCCCGGCCAGCGCCCCTTTGCGCTGCGCATGAACGACCCGGTCCTGTACTTCGTCCAGCGCCTGCGCGACGAGGCGCACCGTTGGGCCATCGGCACCCACCGCGCCAAGCGCGCGAAATCGCAGATGGCCAACCCCCTGGACGAGATCGCGGGCATCGGCGCCGCCCGCAAGCGTGCCCTGCTGCAGCATTTCGGCAGCGCCAAGGCCGTGGCCCGCGCCGGTCTGACGGACCTGCAGGCCGCGCCCGGGATCTCGGCCGCGATGGCGCAGAAGGTGCATGACCACTTCAACACCCGCGACTGAGCGGGGACCCGGGCGCGCCGGCGGAAACCCGCGATCACGGCTGCGTCTGGGTGATGCTTGGGCCTTTCCAACCGCCGCGACAGGGACTAGCGTGCGGTCATGCGCTGGACCCTTCCGAATATCCTGACCCTGATGCGTCTGCTGGCGGCCCCCGGGGTCCCGCTGATGTTTCTGTATTTCCACCGCCCCTGGGCCGATTGGGCGGCGCTGGCGCTGTTCCTGCTGGCGGCGATCACCGATTGGTTCGACGGCTATCTGGCCCGCGCCTGGAAGCAGGAGAGCCGGTTCGGCGCCGCGATGGACCCGATCGCCGACAAGGCGATGGTGGTGATCGCGCTGGTCGTGATCACCGGCTATTCGGGCATGAACCCCTGGCTGATCCTGCCCGTGACGATCATCCTGTTCCGCGAGGTCTTCGTGTCCGGCCTGCGCGAATATCTGGGCGACAAGTCGCGTATGCTGGCCGTCACCAACCTGGCCAAATGGAAGACGACGCTGCAGATGGTCGCCATCTCGGTGCTGTTCCTGGGCACGGGGCTGACCTATGTCGAACACGGCCTGGCCCCCCGCGTGGGCGAGACGGGGCTGGTCTGGTCGGTCAGCTGGGCGGCTCTGGCCACCCACACCGGCCTGACGCTGATCTGGATCGCTGCGGCGCTGACGGCCTGGACGGGCTGGGATTACTTCGTCAAGGCGCTGCCCTATCTGAAGGAGCCCGGCCGTGACGGTTGAGGTCCTGTATTTCGCCTGGATGCGCGAACGCGTCGGGCACCCGCGCGAGACGGTCCGGACCGACGCCGCCACCCCGCGCGCCCTGATCGCCCAGCTGGCCGCCCTGTCCGAGGGGCATGCGGCGGCCTTTGCCGACGGCGCTGTCGTGCGCTGCGCGGTCGACCAGGTGCTGACCGATCTGGACGCGCCCTTGGGCCAGCCGCGCGAGGTCGCGTTCTTTCCCCCGATGACGGGCGGCTGATGGTCGCGCGCGTCCAGGCCGAACCGTTCGACCTGTCCGCCGAGATGGCGGGCTTTGGCGCGGGGGCGGGGGCGGTCGTGACCTTTACCGGCGTGGTGCGCGACGATGGCGGCGATCTGGCCGCGCTGGAGATCGAGCATTACCCCGGCATGACCGAGGCGGCGCTGCGCGATCACGGTCTGACCGCCGCCGCCCGCTTTGGTCTGAGCGACTGGCGGATCGTCCACCGCTATGGCCGCATCCCGGTGGGCGGGCAGATCATGATGGTCGCCACCGCCGCCCGCCACCGCCGCGCGGCCTTTGACGGGGCGGATTTTCTGATGGATTGGCTGAAATCGCGCGCCCCCTTCTGGAAACGAGAGATCGCGCGGGACGGCAGTGCCTCCTGGGTCGCGGCCCGTGCCGCGGATGAGGACGCGCTGTCGCGATGGTAGGCGCGGGTTCCGCCCCCTTGTCCGGCTGCGCCCCGTGATCCGGCCCGATCTGCGCGCCCTGCTGGTGCGGCATGCGGAAACGATGATCTTTGCCGGGCTGACGCTGGCGGGACTGTGGGTGGCCTTCAAAGGCGGCTGGTTCTGGGCCGTGATCGGCGGCGGTGCGGCCCTGGTCGCGGGCAGCCTGGCGCTTGGGGCGATCCGTCGCACGCCGTTCCGCCGCCCCGTCGCCGCCCCCGGCGTGGTCGAGGTGGTCGAGGGCGCGATCCGCTATTACGGCGCGACCGAGATGGGCGGAGAGATGCCCCTGCGCGATCTGGCCGAGATCCGGCTGCTGCGCCTGGATGGCCGCGCGCATTGGCGGCTGCGCAGCCTGGGCGGCGAGGCGCTGCTTGTTCCCGCCGATGCGGCGGGGGCGGGGGCGCTGGCCGATGCCTTCACCGCGCTGCCGGGTCTGGACATGGGCGCGGTGTCGGCGGCGCTGGCGCAGATCGCCCGGCAGGGCGATGCGATGCGCGCCGTTTGGCGGAGGCCGGGCTGAGGCGGCTTGACTTGGCCCGCCCGCGTTGCCACCTGTGGCCGACCGGAAACCCTTGAAAGGCCTCATCGTCCATGTCCATTCCCCAGCAGGGCGGAGGCCCCATCGAACATCGCGACCAGCTGGCCGCCTATATCGCCAGCGGCGAAAAGCCCAAGGATGCCTGGCGCATCGGCGTCGAGCACGAGAAGTTCGGCTATGACGTTGCGCGCAAGATGCCGCTGCCCTACGAAGGCCCCGTGTCGATCACGGCCATGCTGGAGGGCCTGCGCGACCGCTTCAACTGGACCCCCGTTCTGGAGGCGGGCAAGCTGATCGGGCTGGAGCGCGACGGCGCGAATGTCAGCCTGGAGCCCGGCGGCCAGCTGGAGCTGTCCGGCGCGCCCTTGGAGACGATCCACCAGACCTGTGACGAGGTGAACGGCCACCTGGCCGAGGTCGAGGCCGTCGCCGCCGATATCGGCGCGGGGTTCATCGGGCTGGGCGCCGCGCCGATCTGGTCCGCGTCGGACATGCCGATGATGCCCAAGGGGCGGTACCGCCTGATGACCGACTACATGGGCCGCGTGGGCACGCTTGGCACGCAGATGATGTACCGGACCTGCACCGTGCAGGTGAACCTGGATTTCGCGTCCGAGGCCGACATGGTCCAGAAGATGCGCGTCGCGCTGGCGCTGCAGCCGGTGGCGACCGCGCTGTTCGCCAATTCGCCGTTTCTGGACAACAAGCCCAACGGCATGAAATCCTGGCGCGCGCATATCTGGCAGAACCTGGATGCGGCGCGGACCGGCATGCTGCCCTTCGTCTTTGAGGAGGGCTTCGGCTATGAGGCTTGGGTCGACTATGTTTTGGACGTGCCGATGTATTTCGTCTATCGCGACGGAAAATACATCGACGCCCTAGGCCAGAGCTTTCGCGATTTCCTGGAGGGCCGCCTGCCGGCGCTGCCGGGTGAGGTGCCGACCCTGTCGGATTGGGCGGACCACATGACCACCGTGTTCCCCGAGGCCCGCGTCAAGAAATACATCGAGATGCGCGGCGCCGATGGCGGCCCGTGGCGGCGTCTGTGCGCGCTGCCGGCGCTGTGGGTCGGGTTGACCTATGACCAGGGGGCGCTGGATGCCGCGACCGACCTGATCAAGGGCTGGGACGCCGAGACGCGCGAGGCGCTGCGCGTCGCCGCAGGCCGCGACGGGCTGCAGGCGCAGGCGGGCGGCGTGAAGATGCATGATCTGGCCCGCGAGGTCCTGGCCATCGCCGAGGGCGGCCTGAAGGCCCGCGCCCGGTCCGGCAATGACGGGCTGGTCCCCGACGAGACGCATTTCCTGAACGCGCTGAAGGAGAGCGTCGACAGCGGCAAGGTCCCCGCCGACGAGCTGCTGGAGAAGTACCATGGCGCGTGGGACGGCGATCTGACGCGGATCTACGACGAATACTCCTACTGAGCACGGGGTTGCGTCCCGCGACGTGCCGGGGGGACTGCCGTCCCCCCGGACCCCCCTGCCCACCGCCTGCCGCCGACCTGTCCGCGACCGTGATGCACGCGAGTGTGAGCGGGCGGCCACCAGCGGTGACTTGAACTGGCCCGCTTGCGGTGGCACCCCCGTCGCAAAACCGGTGGGGGCATGTGATGCGTGGTGATGTGATGCAATGGATGGGGCGGCTGGTCGCGGTTGTATTTGGTCTGGGGGTTCTGGCGCTGATCGGGGCGGTCGTCGTGCTGATCCGGCAGGCCGAGGGCGTGCCGCCGATGCCGGTGTTCCTAGGCCTGCTGGGGATGACGTTGCTGATCCTGCTGGCGGGGGCGTGCCTGGCGCTGATCTCGATCGCGGTATCGGCGCGGCGCGGGGTTGAGGCGCTGCGCGGGATGGGCGGTGTGGCCCCTGCGGCCGTCGCCGAGGAGGAGGCCGAACCCGAGATGCAGGGGCCGCCGTTCACGCCCACGGGGCTGGCCGAGGCCATCGCCCCGCCCCGCCCCCCTCGGCCCGGGCGGGTGCTGGTGGCCGAGCGCTGAGGGCTATTTCCGGCCGATCCGCGGTTCCGTCCCGGCCAGCAGACGGCGGATGTTGGCGTGGTGGCGGATGACGATCAGCACGGCCATAAAGGCCGCCGCCGCCGCGATGTCGGGGCGTCCCAGGCCCCAGGCAAAGGCCGGGGCCAGTGCCGCCGCCAACAGCGCGCTGAGGCTGCTGATGCGGGTGACCGCCGCCGTCACCGCCCAGGTGGCGCAGGCGATCAGGCCCACGGGCCAGCATAGCGAGATCAGCGTGCCGAGGAAGGTTGCGACACCTTTGCCGCCCTTGAACCGCAGCCAGATCGGAAAGCAATGGCCCAGAAAGGCCGCGGCACCGGCCAGGACGGCGGCGGTCTCTCCGCCGAAATGGCGGGCCAGCAGGACGGCGATGGCGCCCTTGCCACTGTCCAGCAGCAGGGTCGCCAGGGCCGCGCCCTTGTTGCCCGTCCGCAGCACGTTGGTCGCGCCGATGTTGCCGGACCCGATCTGGCGCAGATCGCCCAGGCCCAGGGCGCGGGTGATGACCAGCCCGAAGGGGACGGACCCCAGTAGATAGCCGAAGATCGCCCAGAAGATCATGCGTGGTCTCCGAAAACGGGGGTGCCTGCGACCCAGGTGCCGATCACGCGCCCCTGCATCCGCGCGCCATCAAAGGGGGTGTTCTTGGATTTCGACAGCAGTGCAAAACGGTCCAGAACAAAGGGCGCGTCGGGGTCGAACAGCACCAGATCGGCGGGGGCGCCCTCGGACAGGCGCCCTGCGGGCAGGCGCAGGCGCCGGGCGGGGTTCAGCGCCATGGCGCGGAACAGCTGCGGCAGGGTCAGGCCGCCCTGGTGATACAGGCGCAGGGCCGCAGGCAGCAGGGTCTGCAGGCCGACGGCGCCGGGGGCTGCGGCCTCGAAGGGCAGGCGTTTTGATTCCTCGTCCTGGGGCGTGTGGAAGCTGGCGATGGTGTCGATCAGGCCCTGGGCCACGGCATCGACCATCGACAGGCGGTCATCCTCGGCGCGCAGGGGCGGGGTGAACCGAAAGAAGGTCCGGTAATCGCCCACGTCGAATTCGTTCAGCGTCAGATGGTGGATCGAGATCCCTGCCGTCACATCCAGCCCCGCATCGCGCGCCCGCATCAGCGCGGGCAGGCTGGCGGCCACGGTGATCTGGTCGGCGTGGTACCGCCCCCGCGTCATCGCGACCAGCGCCAGGTCGCGATCCAGACCCATCACCTCGGCCATGGGGGACACGGCGGGGATGCCATAGAGGGACGCGAACTTGCCGCTGGTCGCCACGGCGCCCGCAGACAGGGACGGGTCCTGTGGATGCCCCATGATCAGCGCGTCCAGACCCCGCGCATAGGTCATGCAGCGGCCCAGCAGCTTGGTGTCGCGCACCACGCGCACGCCGTCGGTAAAGGCCACCGCGCCCAGATCGGTCAGGAACCCGATCTCGGTCATCTCGCGGCCCTCGCGGGATTTGGTCAGGGCAGCCATGTGGCGGATGTTGACGGGCGCGTCGCTGGCGCGGCGGGCCACAAATTCCAGCGCCTCGGGGGTGTCGATGGGGGGCGTGGTGTCGGGGCGCGCGATGATCGTGGTAACGCCGCCCGCCGCCGCCGCACGGCCTGCGCTGCGAAAGCTTTCCTTGTGGCGTTCGCCCGGCTCGCCGATCTTGACGCCCCAGTCGATCAGGCCGGGCGCCAAGGCGCGGCCGCGACAGTCGATGACGGTGGCACCTTCGGGGGCGGGTTCCTCGGGCGCGCCGCGTCCGGCGATCAGGCCATCGGTGACGCGCAGGCTGCCCAGGGCGTCGGTCTGGGCCTCGGGGTCGATCAAGCGGGCGTTGTGAAAGATCAGGTCCATCACGGCTCTCCGACGGCGGTGCGGCCACGGCTGGCGCGCAGGTTGCGGGCCAGCAGGTCCAGGGCGGCCATGCGGACGGCGACGCCCATCTCGACCTGGTCCTGGATGACGCTGCGGTTGATGTCGTCAGCCAGGGTGCCGTCGATCTCGACCCCGCGATTCATCGGCCCCGGGTGCATGACGATCGCGTCGGGCGCGGCCAAAGCCAGCTTTTCGGCGTCCAGGCCAAAGCGGTGGAAATACTCGCGTTCGGACGGGATGAAGCCGCCATCCATCCGCTCTTTCTGCAGGCGCAGCATCATGACGACATCGGCACCCCGCAGTCCCTCGCGCATGTCCTCATACAGCTCGACCCCCATCTCGGAGACGCCGGCGGGCATCAGCGTCGCGGGGCCGATCAGGCGGATGCGGTTCTCCATCTTGCCCAGCAGGATCAGGTTCGACCGGGCCACGCGGGAATGCGCGATGTCGCCGCAGATGGCGATGGTCAGGCGCTGCAGGCGGCCTTTCGCGCGGCGGATCGTCAGCGCGTCCAGCAGGGCCTGGGTTGGATGCTCATGGCGCCCGTCGCCCGCGTTGATCACCGCGCAGTTCACCTTTTCCGCCAGCAGGTTCACCGCGCCGGAATGGGGGTGCCGCACGACCAGCAGGTCGGGCTGCATCGCGTTCAGCGTCAGCGCGGTGTCGATCAGCGTCTCGCCCTTTTTCACCGACGACTGCGCGACGGCCATGTTCATCACGTCGGCCCCCAATCGCTTGCCAGCCAGCTCAAAGCTGGCCTGGGTGCGGGTCGAGTTCTCGAAGAACATGTTGATCTGGGTCATGCCCGCCAGCGCGTCGGAATGTTTCACCGTGCGGCGGTTCAGGGCCGCGTATTCCTCGGCCAGGTCCAGCAGCGACACGATCTCGTCGGGCTTGAGATGGTCGATGCCCAGAAGGTGGCGGGCGCGAAAGCTCATGTCTGGCCTCGGGGTCAGGGGGTCGCGCGATCTATCGCAGATGGACCGGGGGGCGGCAAGCGTCCGGGTTTCTGCATGACGTGCAATGCGGCCCCTTGCCGCGTTTCGCGCGCGCGGATATGGCAGGGGCATGCACGCGAAGTACCGCCCCCATGTTCTTGCGACCCTGTCGTTGGGCCTGCCGCTGATCGGCAGCCATCTGGCGCGCATGGCCATCGGCGTGGGCGACACGGTGATGATCGGCTGGTACGGGGTCGAGCCGCTGGCCGCCCTGGTCATCGCCACCAGCTTCTTCCACATCCTGTTCTTTCTGGGCATGGGATTCGGCATCGGCGTCTTGGGCCTGATCGCCACCCATGTCGCCGCCGGCCGAGAGACCGAGGTCCGCCGCGGTGCCCGCATGGCGCTGTGGCTGTCGGCGGGATTCGCGCTGGCGGTCATGCCGCTGATGTGGTGGTCCGAACCGATCCTGCTGGCCCTGGGCCAGACGCCCACCGTGTCGGCGCTGGCGCAGGATTACCTGCGCATCGCGGGCTGGGGGCTGGCGGTGGTGCTGGGCCAGCTGACGCTGTCCTCCTATCTGGCCGCGTTGGAGCGGACGCAGGTGGTGATGTGGGTGACGCTGGCCGGTCTGCCGCTGAACCTGGCGCTGAACTGGGTGCTGATCTTTGGCAACCTGGGCGCGCCCGAGCTGGGCGTGCGCGGCGCGGCCATCGCCAGCGTCATCGTCCAGGTCGTCCAGCTGGCCGCCCTGATCGCCTATGCGGCCTGGGTGCCCGTCGCGCGCAAATACAACCTGTTCCAGCGGTTCTGGCGCCCGGACTGGCAGGCGATGTGGCAGATCGCCCGCATCGGCTGGCCCATCGGCCTGACCATGGTGGCCGAGGGCGGGCTGTTCGTCGCCTCGAACATTATGATGGGCTGGATCGGCACGGCGCAGCTGGCCGCGCATGGCATCGCGCTGCAGATCACCTCGATCACCTTCATGGCGCATTTGGGGCTGTCCAATGCCGCGACGGTCCGCGTGGGCCAGGCCAAGGGCCGCGGCGACCGCGCCTGGATGCGCGATGCGGCGCTGACGGTGATCTGGATGTCGCTGGCCTTTGCCGCGGTGGCCATCGCCCTCTATCTGCTGTTCTCGGAACAGCTGGTGCGGCTCTATCTGGACCCTGCCGACCCGCAGGCGCCGCAGATCGTGGCGCTTGGGGCGATGCTGTTGATGTATGCGGCGCTGTTCCAGCTGACCGACGCGTTCCAGGTGATTGCGCTTGGCTTCCTCCGCGGGGTGCAGGACACGCAGGTGCCGATGTGGATCGCGGGGTTCAGCTATTGGGTCGTGGGCATGCCGGTGGCCTGGGCGCTGGCCTTTCCCCTGGGCTTTGGCCCGGCGGGGCTGTGGCTGGGCCTGTGCGTCGGGCTGACGCTGGCGGCGGTGCTGCTGATGCGCCGGTTCTGGCGGGGCCACGCGCGCGGGGACTGGACCCGCGCCACCGCCCCGGTCTAACCTGCCCCCGAAACGAGAGGTCCCATGCGCGCCGTCTTTGTCCAGTTCCGCTGCGATCCCGGCACCACCTATCAGGTCGCCGAAGCCATCTACGACCGCGAGGTCGTGTCCGAGCTGTATTCCACCTCGGGCGATTACGACCTGATCGCCAAGGTCTACATCCCCGAGGATCAGGACGTGGGCCGTTTTCTGTCGGACCGCCTGTTCGACATCCCCCATATCAGCCGCACGCTGACCACGATGACCTTCCGCGCCTTCTGATGCGGTTTGCACCCTTGCCGGCGGGCCTGCCCGCGTCCGTCCCCTTTGTCGGCCCCGAAACGCTGGAACGCCAGCGCGGCGCGCCCTTCGCCGCCCGTCTGGGCGCAAACGAGAGCGCCTTCGGCCCCAGCCCCCTGGCCGCCCGCGCCATGCGCGAGGCCGTGGGCCAGGTCTGGAAATACGGCGATGCGCCCAGCTTTGATCTGACCCACGCCCTGGCCGACCATCACTGCATGTCCGCCGCCAACATCATGGTCGGCGAAGGCATCGACGGCCTGCTGGGCACGTTGGTCCGCCTGATGATCGCGCCGGGCGATGCGGTGGTGACGTCGGACGGGGCCTATCCGACCTTCAACTATCACGTCGCAGGCTTCGGCGGCGTGCTGCACAAGGTGCCCTATCGCAACGATGCCGAAGACCCCGAGGCGCTGCTGGACCGCGCCCACGCGACCGGCGCGCGGCTGATCTATCTGGCCAATCCCGACAACCCGATGGGCAGCTGGCACGACGGCGCGGTCATCACGGCGATGCTGGACCGCCTGCCCGACGACTGCCTGTTGGTGCTGGATCAGGCCTATGCGGAATTCGCCCCCGCCTCGGCCATTCCCGACATCGCGGCGGACGACCCGCGGGTGATCCGCATGCGGACCTTCTCCAAGGCCTACGGTCTGGCGGGCGCGCGAATCGGCTGCGCCCTGGGCGCGCCGGAACTGATCGCGGGCTTCGACCGCATCCGCAACCATTTCGGCGTGAACCGCCTGGCGCAGGCGGGCGCCCTGGCCGCGCTGGCCGATCAGGGCTGGCTGGCCCATGTCGTGGCCGAGGTCGCCGCCGCCCGCGACCGCATTGCCGCCATCGGTGCCGCGAACGGCCTGAGCGCGCTGCCCTCGGCCACCAATTTCGTGGCGCTGGACACCCATCGCGGCGGCGCCTTTGCCCGCGCCCTGATCGCCGCGCTGGCACAGCATGGCGTGTTTGCCCGCATGCCCGGCGTGGCACCGCTCGACCGCTGCATCCGCATCAGCTGCGCGCCCCTCCACGAACTCGACGTGTTCGAGGACGTGCTGCCCCGCGCCCTGTCCGACCTCGCCACACGCTAGGCTCCAGACCGTTTGATTTCGGTCTTACGGCGTGATTCAGGCGTCGCGCGGAGACCTGATCGATGAGCAATCTTTGCTGCCTGTCGGCGCTCCAATGGAGCGACCAAAACCGTTCTTTGCCAAGAGGCATCGCAAGCCCCGCGTCGATGATCGTCGCGTTCTGAGGGGTCTTCGCCCGGATTATGGTTGGCCTGGTCACCAAGTGCACCAAGCGCAAGACGACCATATTCGATGCGACCTGTCTGAAGGCGCATCGCACGGCTCGCGGCCTGCGGGAAAGCGGCCTGCGGGAAAAAAGAATGGCGCGGGCGCCAGATCTGACCCAGTTTGAGGATGAGGAAACAGTCCTGGGGACTGTTTCCGTGACAGCGGGCGGCATGAACACCCAACTGCATGCGGTCGCCGATGCCAAACGGCGGCCGATCAGGTTCTACATATCGGCCGGAAAGGTCAGCGATTACTCCGGTGCCGCGGCTCTGCTGGGCAGCCTGCCGAAAGCGGTCTGGCAGAGGCTATGACGTTGATTGGTTCAGAGAGACTTTGAAAGACAAAGGGATAAGGTCCGTATCCCCGAACGGAAGCCTCGTAAGACAGCGCTGAAATACCACAAGCGGCGCAACCGCATCAAGCTCATGCTAGGGCGTCTGAAGGATTGGCGGCGCGTCGCGACCCGATACGACCGATACCCGGAAACATCCTTCTCTGCGATCTTGCTCGCCACGACAGTCCTGTTCGGGCAACTCGATGAATCGTGAATCTCGCGCGGCCCAGCTTCTTCTTCACTGAAATATCCCCGCCGGAGGCACCCGCCCCCGCGGGCAGGTACCTCCGGCGGCGCAGGCTCACATCGCCGCCAACTGCGCCAGCGCTGCGTGCAGCCGGGCGATGTCATCCTCCAGCGCGGCCAGCTTCTCGCGGGTTTCGTCGATCACTTCGGCTTCGGCATTCTCGACGAATTTCGGGTTCGACAGGCGCTTCTGCAGACCTTCGGCATCCTTGCGGGTCTTGCCTTCGGCCTTTTGCAGGCGCGCCGTCTCGGCTGCCACGTCGATCACGTCACCGATCGGCAGCGCAAAGGAGGCCCCCTGCACTGACACCGAAATCATCCCCTTTCCCGCGATCCCGTCCGCCGGAGCATTCACCCGCGCCAGCCGCTCGATCAGCGGGCCGTTGTCGGCCAGGGCCGCACGCGCCGCAGGGTCCGCCTCGGTTACGACCAGGTCCAGCTTGGCCCCCGCCGGCACACCCATCTGCGCGCGCGCGGACCGCACGCCCTCGATCAGCGCGATGACCCAGTTCATCTGCCGGTCCGCATCCGCGTCGATCAGGTCGGCGCCCAGTTCCGGCCAGACCCCATGGACCAGCATGCGGTCGCGGTCCCCGGTCAGCGCCCACAACTCCTCGGTCACGAATGGCATGATCGGGTGCAGCATGGCAAAGCACTGGTCCAGCACCCAGCCCATCGTGGCCCGCGTCTCATCCGCATGCTCGCCATCGAACAGCGGCTTGGCGAATTCCACGTACCAGTCGCAGACCTTGCCCCAGACAAAGGCGTAAAGCCCCGTCGCCGCGTCGTTGAAGCGATAGCCGGACAGCGCCTCGTCCGTGGCCATCAGGATCCGCGCGGTTTCCCCGATGATCCATCGGTTCACGGTATGGCTGGGCTGGGGCCGGGCCCCGCCGCCGCGCACGCCGTTCATCTCGGCAAAGCGGGTGGCGTTCCAGATCTTGGTGACGAAGTTGCGGTTCACCTCGACATGCTTGGGCCCCAGCTTGGGGTCGCGCCCCATCGCCGCCATGCTGGTCAGCGTGAAGCGCAGCGCATCCGCGCCATAGGCATCCACCAGCGTCAGCGGGTCGATCACGTTGCCCTTGGACTTGGACATCTTGGCGCCCTTTTCGTCGCGCACCAGCCCGTGGACATAAACGGTCTTGAACGGCACATCGCCCACGACCTCTAGCTGCATCATCATCATCCGGGCGACCCAGAAGAAGATGATGTCAAAGCCCGTGACCAACACGTCGGTCGGGAAATACTTCTTCAGCTCCTCCGTCGGCTCGGGCCAGCCAAGCGTCCCAATGGGCCACAGGCCGGAGGAGAACCATGTGTCCAGTACGTCGGGGTCTTGAAATAGTGCAATTGTCGATGTTGGCTCGAAGGTGCCTTGTTCCTTGAAGCCGTCGATCACTATGCCACCAAGTTCTTCCGGGAGCGGTCGACGCGACATGATCCGAAAGCCATGATCAATCGCGTTGGCCCTGCGATCTTTGGAATGATCATACGCACCAAGTTCAACCTTGTAGTTCGACCCATAATGTTCGCGGGCCTGCCTCAGCGCTTCGTCCTCTGTAGACGCCGCGAAAGCAACGGTGTCACCTTGATACCAAATTCCATCAACGATGTTGGGACCATACCACACCGGGATCTGGTGGCCCCACCACAGCTGGCGGCTGATGGTCCAGGGCTCGATATTCTCGAGCCAGTTGAAATATACCTTTTTGTGCTGCTCGGGCAGGATCTCGGTCCGGCCCGACCGGACGGCCTCCAGCGCGGGTTCGACGATGCGCTTGGTGTCCACGAACCACTGGTCGGTCAGCATCGGCTCGATCACCACGCCGGAGCGGTCGCCAAAGGGCTGCATGATCGGTTTGGCGTCGATCACGGGGCGGCGTTCCAGATGCTCGGCGCCGGTCTCGGGTTCGATCTCACGGTGCAGATAGGTGACGGCCAGACCCTCGGCGGTGATCGCGTCGATCACGCGCTTACGGGCCTCGAACCGGTCCAGGCCGCGCAGCTCGTCCGGGACCAGGTTCACGGCCGTGACGTCGCCCACATCCTCGCCCGCGGCGGCGCGGGACGCGATGGCCGCGCTTTCGGCATAGGACAGCCCGTCGGCGCGCATCGCGCCCTTGGTGTCCAGCAGCGCGTAGAGCGGGATGCTGTTGCGCATCGCCACGCCGTAATCGTTGAAATCATGCGCGCCCGTGATCTTGACCGCGCCACTGCCAAAGGCCGGGTCGGGGTATTCGTCGGTGATGATCGGGATCAGGCGGCGGTGTTCCTTGGGACCGACCGGGATCTCGACCATCTGGCCCACGATGGGGGCATAGCGGGCATCAGAGGGGTGCACTGCCACCGCGCCGTCGCCCAGCATCGTCTCGGGGCGGGTGGTCGCGATGGAGATATAGTTACGCGTCTCGCGCAGGGTCACGCGGCCGTCCTCGTCGCGTTCGACGTATTCATAGGTCGCGCCCCCGGCCAGCGGGTACTTGAAGTGCCACATATGGCCCGGAACCTCGCGGTTCTCGACCTCCAGGTCGCTGATCGCGGTCTCGAAATGCGGGTCCCAGTTCACCAGCCGCTTGCCGCGATAGATGATGCCCTTGTTGTACAGGTCCACAAAGACCCGGATCACCGCGTCGTGGAAATTGCCCTCCTCGCCCGCAGGCGCGCCGGGGGCGCCGGACATGGTGAAGGCGTTGCGCGACCAGTCGGCACTGGCGCCAAGGCGCTTCAGCTGATTGATGATCGTGTCGCCGGATTCCCGCTTCCAGTCCCAGATCTTGGCGGTGAAGGCATCGCGCCCGATCTCGCGGCGGCCGGGTTCGCCCCGTTCGGCCATGCGGCGTTCGACGACCATCTGCGTGGCGATGCCCGCATGGTCCTGACCCGGCTGCCACAGCGTGTCGAAGCCGCGCATCCGGTGCCAGCGGACCAGGATGTCCTGCAGCGTGTTGTTCAGCGCGTGACCGATATGCAGGCTGCCGGTGACGTTGGGCGGCGGGATCATCACGGTGAAGGTTTCCGCCCGCCGCGCATTGGCCCCGGCGGCAAAGGCGTTCGTGGCCTCCCACCCGGCGGCGATCCGGGCCTCGGCATCCGCCGCGTCAAAGCTTTTTTCCATCGTCATCGCATCACCCCATCTGTTGCAGCGGGATTAGCGAATGCAGGGCCAAAGGCCAAGCCCGTCGGCGACCCGGTCTGTCAGCTCAGATCCAGGATGGGGGCAAAGCCGCCCCAGAACATGCGCGCGCCGTCAAAGGGCATCTCGCCCATCTCGGGGTGATCCTCGGACATCATCGCGGCCCATGCCGCATCGGCGGTCGCACGGTCGGGCCATTCGATCCAGGAAAACACCGGAACCTCGCCCTCCTGCGCCTGGGTTGCGCGATAGAAATCGGTCTGCTTGCCATGGGGAACGTCCTCGCCCCAGCATTCGACCATGCGCAGCGCGCCGTGGCGCTTGAACATCGGCCAGGACGCCTTGGCATGGGTGATGTAATCGTCGCGCCGCTCAGTGGGCACGGCGGCGACAAAGCCGGAATAATAGGTCATGACGGTCCTCCTCTGCGACAGACTGTCCGCCCGTCGCAGATTCGGATCAAGCCCGATCAGACCGCCCGGTCTAGTTTCGTGGACAGATGGATCAGGCTTTCCGACGACCGCACGCCCTCGATGCCCCCGATGCGGTCCAGCGTATCGTCCAGATCGCTGGTCGAGGCCGCCGCTAGCTGGATCAGCAGGTCGACCCGCCCGCTGGTGGTGTTGACACGCTCGACCTGGGGAATGACCTTCAGGCGCGACAGCACGGCAGGTTGGGCGCGCGGCTCGATCCCCAGCAGCACGGTGGCGCGGATGCGTGCGGCACGCGCCGCCTCACCCAGACGCAGGGTATAGCCGGCGATGGCGCCCGACGCCTCCAACCGCTCCAGCCGGGCCTGCACGGTCGATCGCGCGACGCGCAGGCGGCGGGCCAGCACGGCCACCGACATGCGCGCATCGCCCGACAGCTGCGCCAGAATGCTGCGATCCAGATCGTCCAATGCCCCGTCCATCCGCCTGTTTCGTCAAAATGACATGAACTGCGTCATAATAACCGGGACAGGGCGCGATTCTACCCTTTTCATCGGTGAAATCGGAACCCAAAAGCGCCATTCTGGGTTGAGAAACCTTAGCCCCATCACCACCAGCCTCCTGCGAAAGGAACCGCAATGGGACAACAGAAGACCGTCTGGGATAATCCGGCCGAGGTCATCCGACATCTGGCCCCGGAACATCCGGTCATGGTCTTCGCGCCGACGGTGCTGCAGGACCGTGCGCGGCAATTCATCGACGGCTTCCCGGGGCTGGTGACCTATGCGGTCAAGTCCAACCCCGAGGAGGTCGTCATCCAGAACCTGGTCGCCGCCGGCATCCAGGGCTTCGACGTGGCCTCGCCCTTCGAGATCGACCTGATCGGCCGCATGGCCCCGCATGCGGCGCGCCACTACCACAACCCCGTCCGCGCCCGGTCGGAAATCGCGCATGGCGTGGCGCAGAACATCCGCGCCTGGTCGGTGGACAGCCGGTCGGAACTGGACAAGCTGTTCGACCAGGTGCCGGTGACGGTGGACGGGCAGGGGGTCGAGATCTCTCCCCGGTTCAAGCTGCCGGTGCTGGGGGCGGCCTATGATTTCGGGTCGAAATTCGGTGCTTCTCCCGAGCTGGCGGCCGAACTGCTGGCCGAGGTCGCGCGGCGCGGCTATGTCCCGTCGCTGACCTTCCACCCGGGCACGCAATGCACCGACCCCATCGCGTGGGAAAGCTATATCCGCGTGTCCAAGGACATCTGCGACATGGCGGGCGTGCGCGCGGTGCGGCTGAACGTGGGCGGGGGCTTCCCCTCGCACCGGGTCATCGGGGTCGAGCCCGACCTGACCTCGATCTTCCAGGAGATCGCAGACACCGTGACCGAGATGTTCGGCACCGACGCCCCCGCCCTGGTCTGCGAACCCGGTCGCGGCATCGTGGCCGATGCCTATGCGCTGATCACCCGCGTCAAGGGCGTGCGCGACGGTGGCCATGTGTTCCTGAACGACGGCGTCTATGGTGGTCTGGCCGAACTGCCGATCATCGGCAACATCGACCGCATCGAGGTTCTGGACCCCCAGGGCCGCCCCCGCACCGGCGATGCGGGTGGCCGCGTGATCTTTGGCCCGACCTGCGATTCGGTCGACCGCCTGCCGGGCGAGCTGTCCCTGCCGGGCGACGTGGTCGAGGGCGATTACGTCATCTTCCACGGCGCCGGTGCCTATTCGACCGTCACCAACACGCGGTTCAACGGCTTTGGCGCCATGACCCACGCGACGGTGATGCACCTGTCGTAACGGTTTGCTCATGCCCGCATGCTAGCATCGCGGGCATGAGCACCATTCGACCGCCCATCACCCATGTCGTTCTGATGGATGGCACCTTCGCCTCGCTGGCGGACGGGCGGCGCAGTTCCATCGGGCGCATCTATCGCCTTCTGTCGGGCCAGCTGGGTCCGATGCCGCCGGGCCGCCTGCGCCTGCATTACGGCATGGGCCAGCAATGGGCGCGCTGGCGCACCCTGCCGGACCTGGCCATGGGCCGCATCCTGGAAACCCGCATCACCGAGGCCTATGGCTGGCTGGCCAGCAGCTATCATCCGGGCGACCGGATCTTCATGCTGGGCTATTCCCGCGGGGCCTTTGCGGTGCGCAGCCTGGCGGGGATGATCAGCCGCATCGGTCTGTTGCGCGCAGACGCGGCCACAGAACGTCACATCCGGCTTGCCTGGCGCTATTACCACCACGGCGGCACGCCGCAGGCGCTGGCGGCCTTTCGGCGCAGGCGCTGCCATGCGCAGGCCCCGATCCGCATGGTCGGCTGCTTCGACACGGTGATGGCCCTGGGCCTGCGCCTGCCGCTTCTGTGGATGCTGACCGAGCCGCGCTTTCGCTTTCACGACGCGCATCTGGGGCAGGGGATCGAGCATGGCTTTCAGGCTCTGGCCTTGGACGAGACGCGCGCCGCCTTCGCGCCGCTGCTGTGGGATGACGACCATGCGGCCGGGCGGGTGGAACAGATGTGGTTCCGCGGGGCCCATCCTGACATCGGCGGACAGCTGTCAGGGTTCGAATTCGCGCGGCCTTTGGCGAACATCCCGCTGGTCTGGATGCTGGACCGCGCCGAATCGGTGGCCCTGCCGCTGCCGCCCGACTGGCGCGACCTGTTCCCCTGCGACCCGACCGCCCCGTCGATCGGCAGCTGGCGGAACTGGGGCAAGGCCTTTCTGGCCCGCGCCCCCCGCCTGGCCGGGCGCACGGGAACCGAGGCCCTGCATCCGACCGTCCCGCAGCCCTATCCCGGCCCCGCCCTGCTGACCGGCGACCTGGCCGCGGCCGCCCGCCCTGCGCGCCGCCGCTTCACCCGACGCCACGCAACGCAGGAAGACCCGCGCGAACCCGCAAGCCCTACAGCGCGGGCTTCTTCTTCATAAAAATATCCTCTGGGGGGGCGCCGGGCGGTGCGCCATCGGTCCAAGGACCGCCCGGCGCCGGGGCGAAGCGCCCCCGGCCACCGCCCGCCCGCAGGCGGGCCGTCAGGCGACGGCTTCCAGGCCTGGTTGCGGGCGCACGCCCAGGGCCGCACAAACATCGCGGGTCAGCTCGGGCCGGTTCAGCGTATAGAAATGCAGCCGGTCCACCCCGCCCGCGATCAGCTGCTCGCACAGGTCGACGCACAGGCCGGTGGCCAGCTGGCGCGTGGCCTCGGGTCCGTCCAGCGCGGCCAGTTGGAACGCCTCCTCGGCCCAATCGGGCACGGTCGTGTTGCAGGTTGCCGCAAAGCGCTTGGTCCCCGCCCAGCTCTGCACCGGCAGCAGCCCCGGAATGATCGGCGCGTCGATGCCCGCCGCCGCGCATTTGTCGCGGAACCGGAAGAACGTGTCCGCCTCGAAAAAGAACTGCGTGATCGCGCTGGTCGCCCCGGCATCCAGCTTGCGCTTGAGCCAGGTGACGTCGGCATCGCCGTCGCGGCTGTCGGGATGCGGTTCGGGATAGGCGCCGACGCGGATGGTCATGTCGCCGCGCGCGGCGATCGCCTCGATCAGTTCGACCGAATTGGCAAAGCCGTCGGGATGCGGGGTGAAGCGGTCGGCGCCCTTGGGGGCATCGCCGCGCAGGGCCACGATCTCGGTGATGCCGGCATCGGCATAGGACTGCACGATCTCCATCGTCTCGGCGCGGGTCGCCTCGACGCAGGTCAGGTGGGCGGCGACGGTCAGCCCGAACTGGCGGTTGATGGTGGTGACGGCCTCATGGGTCAGCTGGCGGGTGGTGCCGCCCGCGCCATAGGTGACCGACACGAAATCGGGCGCCAGAGGCGCCAGCGCCCGCGCCGCCTCCCACAGCTTGAACGAGGCCTCCAGCGTCTTGGGCGGAAAGAACTCAAAGCTGATCTTGGGGGTGCTCATGGCGAATCCTTTCTGTTGGCGCATCTTGTGCCATGCGGCGCGCTGTGAGACAAATTCATAATCCTCAAGATCAACCTGAGCTTCATTCATCATGCATCTGGAACTGCGCCATCTGCGAACGGTCCATGCCATCCACGAACAGGGCGGCCTCGCCCGCGCGGCCCAGGTGCTGAACATCACGCAATCGGCGCTGTCCCATCAGGTCAAGGCGCTGGAGGCGCAATCCGGGGTCGAGCTGTTCGTCCGCCGCGCCAAGCCCATGCGCCTGTCGGCGGCGGGCATGCGCCTGCTGCGCCTGGCCGAACAGGTCCTGCCTCTGGTCGCCGCCACCGAGGCCGAGTTCAAGGGCGTCGAGGCCGGTCGCATCGGCCGTCTGCACATCGCGATGGAATGCCACGCCTGCTTTGACTGGCTGCTGCCGGTGCTGGACATCTTTCGCCGCGCCTGGCCCGATGTCGATGTGGACATCCGCCAGCGTCTGGCCTTTGGCGCGCTGCCCGCGCTGGTGCGCGAGGAGGTGGACCTGGTGATCTCGTCCGACCCTGAGGATCTGGCGGGCGTCACCTTTCAGCCGCTGTTCGACTATGCCCCGACCTTGGCCGTGCCCGCCGGGCATCCGCTGGTGGCCAAGGGCTATGCCGACCCTGCCGATCTGGCGGGCGAAACCCTGATCACCTATCCGATGGACCGCGCGCGGCTGGATGTCTTCAGCCAGTTCCTGACCCCCGCCAATGTCGAACCGGCCCGCCAGCGCATGGTCGAGCTGACCGCCGTGGCGGTCATGCTGGTGGCCTCGGGGCGCGGGGTCGCGGTCATGCCCGACTGGGTGCTGCGGCGCGAGGCGGCGAACCCCGAACTGGCCCTGCTGCCGCTGGGGCCGCAGGGCATCCGGCGCAGGCTGTACGCGGCGGTGCGCACGGATGATCTGTCCCAGCCCTATCTGGCGCATGTGCTGCGGCTGTCGCGCACCGAACCCCTGCGGATGCTGCGCGGGGCCCCGAACTGAGGCGGACCGGGTGACGCTTGGCTTTCCGGCGCGTCTGGCCTATGACGCGCCCAACCCCAATTCCCGGAGCACCCGATGGCAAGCGCCAATCTGAACGTCATGATCAAGGCCGCCCGCAAGGCCGGGCGCGCCCTCGTCAAGGATTTCCGCGAGGTCGAGAACCTGCAGGTCAGCGTCAAGGGCGCCGGCGATTTCGTCACCCGCGCCGACCGCGAGGCCGAACGCCTGATCAAGGAAGAGTTGATGACCGCCCGCCCCAGCTATGGCTGGGTCGGAGAGGAGACCGGCACGGATGAGGGCGACGACCCGACCCGCCGCTGGATCGTCGATCCGCTGGACGGGACCACGAACTTTCTGCACGGCCTGCCGCATTGGGCCGTCTCGATCGCGCTGGAGCACAAGAAAGAGATCGTCGCCGCCGTCGTCTTCGACGCCGCCAAGGACGAGATGTTCATCGCCGAAAAGGGCACCGGCGCCTATATGAACGACCAGCGCCTGCGCGTCTCGGGGCGCACGCGGATGTCCGAATCGGTCTTTTCGACCGGTATCCCCCATGCCGGGACCGGGCCCATGCCCGCGATGATCCAGGATCTGGCACAGCTGATGCCGGTGGCGGCGGGTGTGCGGGGCTTTGGCTCGGCCGCGCTGAACTTGGCCTATGTCGCGGGTGGACGGTTTGACGGCTATTGGGAACGTGGCACGAAGCCCTGGGACGTGGCCGCGGGCATCCTGCTGGTGCGCGAGGCCGGCGGTTTCGTCCACGGCATCCGCGAAGGCGACGACCCGCTGGAATCGGGCCGCCTGATCGCCGCGAACCCGGCCCTGCTGGAGCCCTTCGCCAAGATCATCCGCGCCCGCGACTGAACCGCCACAGGTCGGGGCTTGCACGCCGTGCAACCCTGACCGCCGCTTGACCTTGGGTCGGGGCGGGCGCAACACGGGGGCATCCCTGAAGGCGCGCCCATGTCCGACGACCGATCCCACCCTCCCTATGCCGCATCGGCCGCCGTCGCGGCCCCGCCCCCCATCCCGCCGCAGACGCCGCCGCCCGTGCGCGACCGGACCCGGCTGGCCATCGCGCTGATGTGCCTGGTCAGCCTGATCTTTGCGTTTCAGGACGTGTTCTCGCGCATCCTGGGAGGGGACTATCCGCCGGTGCTGATCGTGATGATCCGATACTGGGTGTTTGCGGCCTTTGTCATCGCGCTGGTCGCGCGCCAGCCAGGCGGGCTGCGCCGCGCCATCCGCACCAAACGCCCGCTGACCCAGATCGCCCGCGGCGTCATCCTGGCGCTGGAGGTGGTGCTGATGGTCGAGGCCTTCGTCCGCCTGGGCCTGATCGAGACGCATGCCGTGTTCTCGGTCTATCCGCTGCTGGTCGCGGCCCTGTCCGGCCCGGTCCTGCGCGAAACCGTGGGTTGGCGCCGCTGGACCGCCATCGCCATCGGGTTCCTGGGCATCCTGGTGATCCTGAACCCCGGCGGCGGCGTCATCAGCGTGACCGCGCTCTTACCCTTTGCGGCGGCGCTGATGTTCGCGCTGTACGGTCTGCTGACGCGGCATGTCTCGCGCGACGATCCGGCGATGGTCAGCTTTTTCTGGACGGGGGTGTCGGGGGCGGTCGCCATGACGCTGATCGGCATCTGGGACTGGCAGTGGTTGGCGCCGATGGACTGGGTCTGGATGGGCTGCCTGTGCGTCTGCGGCATGACCTCGCATTACCTGATGATCCGCAGTTATGAGATGGCCGAGGCCTCGGCCCTGCAGCCCTTCGGCTATACCCAGCTGGTCTGGGTCAGCATCATCGGCGTCTGGCTGTTCGGAGAGACGCTGCGCCCCAACGTGGTGGTCGGCGGGGCGATCGTGGTCGCGGCGGGCATCTTCACTCTGTGGCGACAGCGGCGGCGGTCTGCGTGAACCAGCTGTCGGGCAGGCGCGGGCCGATGAAGGGCTTGCCCACCGGCCGCGCCGACAGCGCCAGCGTCAGCCGCTGGGGTGGCGGCGGCACCTGGCCCCCGCCCGCCAGATCCCACCGGGTGACGACCGGCGCGGGCTTGCCGTGGATGCGGGCGCGATAGACGGGCAGCGCCTCGGCCACGCGCATCACATAGTTGCGCGTCTCGTCAAAGGGGATCAGCTCGACCCAGTCCACGGGGTCGGCGTCGCGGCGCAGGTCGCCGAAATCGCCCAGCCAGCGCGCCGACCGCCCCGGCCCGGCATTGTATCCCGCCGCGATCAGCGCCACCGACGGGCCGAACCGGTCGGCCAGATCGATCAGGTATTGCGACCCGATCCGCGCGTTATAGGCCGCATCGCTGGACAGGCGGCCCAGGTCATAGGGCAGGCCGATCTGGCGCGTGACCTGTTCGGCGGTGCCGGGCATCACCTGCATCAGCCCCTGCGCGCCCACCGGGCTGGAGGCCAGGTGGTTGAATTCCGATTCCTGGCGCGCGATGGCCATGACCAGTTCCGGGGGCGGGCCCAGATCCTCGCGCTCCAGCCCCGTCAGGGGGAAATGCGCGACGGGCCAGATGACGCCCTGATTGGCCGATTGCTTGGCCAGGCGCAGGCCGTGCCAGGGGGTCCCGGCCTCGTACATCAGGCGCGACATGCGGGCGATATCCTCGGGTGTGGATCGCTGCGCCAGATGCAGCAGGAACCGCTGGGCATCGTCGCGCCGCCCGCTGGCCACCATCCACAGGGCGGCGCGGAACAGCCCCTCCTCGCGCAGCGCGCTGCCGCGCCAGTCGGGCAGGGTGTCGATGGCCCGGTCGGCCACGGCGTAATCGTCGGGCAGGGGGCGGCCCACCTTTTCCATCGCTAGCTGGCCGTAATAGGTGCCCGGCAGGTCGGCGGCGGCCTGCCATGCCGCCTGCGCCGCATCCGTATCGCCAAGCGCGTCATGCGCCCGCCCCTGCCAATAGAGCGCGCGCGAGGTGCTGATGGCCGCGCCGACCACGGTTTCCAGATGGTCGAAATGGGTCAGCGCGCGGGCCGGATCACCGGTCTTCAGCGCGGCATAGCCCGCCAGCCATTCCAGATCGGCGTAATGGCGGTTGTCGGGCGTCAGGAAATGCGGCGAGGCCAGGCGCAGCGCGCGGTCCCAATCGCCGTTCCGCATCGCCAGCCGCGCGTAATCGACCCGCATCGAGGCCCAACGGCCCGGGTCGCGCAAGCCTTCGGCGCTGGTCGAGGCCTCCAGCAGCAGCGCCTGCGCGCCATCATGGGCCCGCGCGCCCACGCGCCAGTCGAACCGGTCCAGCGTCAGGCCCGGATCGGCGCGCTGATCCTCTGGCAGGGCCAGGATCAGGTCGTCCACGCCCTCGCGGCCCGCCTGCAGGGCGATGCGGGCGCGGGGCAGGGCGCGGTCGGGCTCGGCCAGGCGGGGCAGCAGACGTTCGGCCTGCGCCCATTCACGCGCATCCAGCATCGCGGTGACGCGGGCGGGGACCAACGCCTCCAGCGCGGGATAGGCGGCCAGCAGGGCGGTCTCGTCGGCCTCGGGCAGGGGCTGGCGGACAAAGAACGCGGCGCGGGCATCAGCGGCCTCGGCCTCGGGCAGGATGGCGGTCAGCGCGTTCAGCCCGGCCCGCGTGGTGGGGCTGCGGGTGTCGAACCACAGGCGGATGTCGTCGGGGTCGGCGCCGGGGCGCAGCTTGGCCTCGCCGCGCTGGATCAGCAGGTCCAAGCCGGGCCAGTCGGGATGGTTGCGCAGGAACGCGGCATAGTCGGAAAACTCGCCATATCCGGCGCGAAGCGCGTGCCAGCCGACCAGCGCCTCGGCCAGGGGACCGGCCAGGCGGGCGGCGTCGCGGGCGGTCACCCAATCGCGCGCCTCGGTCGCGGCCAGGGCCAGGGCCATGGCGCCCGGCTCCTCGGCCTGCGCGGGGGCGGCAAGGGGAAGGGCCAGCAGGCCCGCAATCAACATGTCACGCAGAAGTCGCATCACCACCCTGTGTCACCGTCATGGCCCTCCGACGCAATTCACAACCTTGGCAAGATCGCGGCCCTTGGATAGGGAGGACCGCGGATTTGCCTGCATTCACCAAGGATCATCATGGAGCGTGTCATGTTCAAAGGGTCGATGCCAGCCCTGGTCACGCCGTTCACCCCGGACGGCGACCTGGATCTGGACACGCTGCAAAAGCTGGTCGAGTGGCACATCGCCGAGGGCAGCCACGGCATCGTGCCCGTCGGCACCACCGGCGAAAGCCCGACCCTGACCCATGACGAGCACCGGCTGGTCATTGAGGAGGTCGTGCTTGCGGTGAATGGTCGCGTTCCGGTGATCGCCGGCGCGGGGTCGAATTCGACGCGCGAGGGCATCGGCCTGCTGCAGCATGCGGCCAGCGTGGGCGCGGATGCGGGTCTGGTCGTCACGCCCTATTACAACAAGCCGACGCAGGCGGGGCTGATCGCGCATTACACCGCGCTGACGGATGCCTGTGACCTGCCGATCATCATCTACAACATTCCGGGGCGGTCGGTCGTCGACATGATGCCCGAGACGATGGGCGTGCTGGCGCGCATCCCGTCGATCATCGGCGTCAAGGACGCGACCGGCAAGCTGGAGCGGGTCAGCTGTCAGCGCATGACCTGCGGGGCCGATTTCATCCAGCTGTCCGGAGAGGATGCGACGGCCCTGGGCTTTAACGCGCATGGCGGGGTGGGCTGCATCAGCGTGACCGCGAATGTGGCGCCGCGCCTATGCGCGCAGTTTCAGGAGGCGACGCTGCGCGGCGATTACGCGGCGGCGCTGGAGATCCAGGACCGGCTGATGCCGCTGCACCTGGCGATCTTTGTCGAGCCGGGGCTGGTCGGGGCGAAATACGCGCTGTCGCGCCTGGGCCTGTGCGACGAGCGCGTGCGCCTGCCGCTGACGCCGCTGACCGAGCCGACCCGCCGTCTGATCGACGCGGCGCTGGAGCATGCAGGCCTGACCTGAATTGCGTCCCGCGACGGCGGGGGGCCAGCCCCCCGCACCCCCCGGTGTCGCGCGGTGCCGGGGCCTTAGCTGAGACCCAGACCGGCCCGCATCATCATGCGCCGCACGGGTGCGATCCCGTACAGCCCGCCCAAAGCCGCGGCGCGCAGGTCGCGCAGCGGGCGCATCTGCGCCTGGCTGGCGCGGTTCAGCGCGTCAATGGCCAGGATGCGCGCATAGGCATCGGGGCGGCGCGTGCGGTTGTAGCGCGCAAGGCTGTCCGTGCTGCCCGGTTCCGCGCGGCTGAGGTCCAGCAGGGCCGAGAGGTCGGCCAAGCTCATGTTCAGGCCCTGCGCGCCGATGGGGGGCAGGACATGGGCGGCCTCGGCGATGAGCGCCGTGCGGGGGCCTGCGAAGCGGTCCGCGATCTGGCTGATGATCGGCCAGGTGGTCAGGGCCGTGGCCGGGCGCAGGGGACCCAGCACCCCGGCAGAGCGGTCGTTCAGCGCGGCGTCGAATGCGGGCGCGGGCAAGGCCGCCAGCGCGTCGATGGCGGCGGCGTCGTCCATCCACACCACCGCCGATCCGGGCTGTCCGTCGCGATCGGGCAGGGGGACCAGCGTGAAGGGCCCGCCCGAGCGGTGCACCTCGGTCGAGACATTGTGATGGGGTTGGACATGCGTAACGGCAAAGGCCAGCGCCTTTTGCCCATAGCGCCAGGTGCGCGTGCCGATGCCAAGGGCACGGCGGACGGTCGAATCGCGCCCGTCCGCGCCGATCAGCAGGCGCGCGCGTAGGCGGCGGCCATCGGTGAGGGTCACGACCGCACCTTCGGAGCGGGGCAGGACCGTCGCCGTGCCGGTGCCGTGGATCACCCGGACCGAGGGCAGGGCGTCGATGCGCGCCATCAACTCGCGCCGCATCAGCCAGTTGGGCAGGTTCCAGCCGAAGGGCTGGTCGCCAATCTCGGCCGCGTCGAAGTCGCGGGTCAGGCGGGGCGTTGCCGTGGCCCCGCCCGCATCGACGATACGCATGACCTGCAGCGCGGTGGCATGGGGGGCCAGGCTTTCCCACAGCCCGATGCGTTCGAAAAGCGCAACGGATGGCATCAGGAAGGCGGTGGAGCGCAGGTCGGCGCCCGCCGCGTCCTCCTCCGTCACGGGCGGGGCGGGGTCGACGCAGAGGACCGAGAACCCCTCGGCCCCGAAGGCGCAGGCGGCGATCAGCCCGGCCAGCCCGCCGCCCGAGATCAGGATGTCGATGTCGTCGATGCGCGTGTCGGTCATGGCAGGCCCTTTCGGTTCCGGGTCAGACTGCCCCGCCGCGCGGGCCGGGGAAAGGGGCGGCGCTGTCGCAGTCAGACCAGTGCGCGCAGAAAACCGGTCAGGTCATGGGTGCGGTACTGGACATGGGGGCCGACCCCGCCTGTCAGCGCGTCGGGGCCGTGGCGGCCGTCGCCCACCAGCACGGTGCGCATGCCCAGGTCATGCGGCACGATCAGGTTGCGCGGGTCATCCTCGAAGAACGCGGCCCGTGCAGGGTCGATGCCGGATGCGGCCAGGATCGGCGCATAGGCGCGGGGGTCGGGCTTGGGGTGAAAGCCCGATTCCTCGATGCCATAGACGGCGTCGAACAGATCGTCGGGCAGGGCGCGGGCGGCCAGCACGCGGCGGGCGTAACCCGCATCGCCGTTGGTGTGGATGATCCGCCGCCCCGGCAGGGCCGCGATGGCCGCGGCCAGGTCCGGGTCAGGCTCCAGCACGGAAAAGTCGATGTCATGCACATCGGCCAGATAGGGCACCGGATCGACCTGATGTTCGGCCATCAGCCCGGCCAGCGTGGTGCCGTGCAGCCGCCAGTATTCGGCGCGCAGGCGGTTCGCGTGATCCTGCGGCACGTCCAGCGCGCGCATCATCCAGGCGGTCATCCGCACCTCGATCTGCGCGAACAATTGCGCCTCGGGCGGGTAGAGGGTGTTGTCCAGATCGAAGATCCAGGCGGTGACATGCGAAAAATCCATGTCGAGGGCATAGCTTGGCGCGCGCCGGCTTGCAATTCGCGCCCGTAGCGCCAATCGTTCGCGGATGAAAGATGCCTATTCCCTGATCCTGACCGCCATCGAGGGCGGCACCTATCGCCCCGGCGACCGGCTGGTCGAATCCGAGCTGGCCGAGCGCTTTGGCGTCAGCCGCACGCCCGTGCGCGAGGCCCTGCAGCGGCTGGAGACGCAGGCCATGCTGGTGCGCGACGGGCGCAGCCTGATCGTGGCATCGCTGGACCACAACCAGCTGGCCGAGCTGTACACCGTGCGGGCGGAACTGGAGGCACTGGCCGCCCGCCTGGCCGCGCGCCACGCGACGCCCGAGGAGGTGCGCGTGCTGGCCCAGATGGTCGAGGAGGACCGCCGCGCCAAGGGCGACCCCGAGGCGCTGGCGCGTGCCAACAAGCGGTTCCACCGCCAGATCCACCTGGCCTCCCACAACCGCTATCTGGTCCAGCAGCTGGACCTGGTGCACCGGACGATGGCGCTGATGGCGCGGACCTCGCTGGCCGCCGAGGGGCGGGGAGAGACCGCGCTGGCGGAACATGCCCGCATCGTGGATGCGATCGCGGCGGGGGACGGCGCGGCGGCGGACCGCGCGCTGCGCCAGCACATCTCGATGGCGTGGGAGACGCGGCTGAAGCTGGAGGCGCAGGCGGGTGGCTGAGCCGCGCCTGATCCTGACGCAGGACGATATCGACGAGGGCTGCGCGCATCTTGCGGCCGTCTGTCCGGTCTGGGCGCGGGTGCTGCCCGAGCTGGGCCCGCTGCCGCTGCGCCGCCAGCCGGACGGGTTCGCGGCGATGGCGCAGGCGATCGTGGGCCAGCAGGTCTCGGTCGCGGCGGCGGCGGCGATCTGGGGACGGCTGCATGCCGCGGGGCTGGACCGGCAGCAGACTCTGCGCGACGCCGATGACGACACGCTGCGCGCGGCGGGCCTGTCGCGGCCCAAGGTGCGCTATCTGCGCAGCATCGCCGCGGCGGGGCTGGACTGGGAAGGCCTGCGTGCCCTGCCCGACGACAAGGCCATCGCGGAACTGGTGGCCCTGCCGGGCATCGGGGTCTGGACCGCCGAGATCTATCTGAAATTCGCGCTGGGCCGGGCCGATGTTTTCGCGGCGGGCGATCTGGCCCTGCAGGAGGCCGCGCGCGGCATGTATGGGCTGGCCGACCGGCCCGGGCCTGCGGCGCTGCGCGCGATGGCCGAGCCGTGGCAGCCGTGGCGCGCGGTTGCGGCGCGGGGGCTGTGGGCCTATTACCGCTGGGCCAAAGGACGCGAGGGAATATCATGATCGAACCGCTGCAATCCGCCCGCCGGGGCCCCGAAAAGGCCGGATCGGTCGTCGTGTTCCTGCACGGCTACGGGGCCGACGGCACCGACCTGCTGGGCCTGTCCGAGCCGCTGGCCCAGCACCTGCCCACGACCGCCTTCTATGCGCCCGATGCGCCCGAGCCCTGCCGGAACAACCCGATGGGGTATCAGTGGTTTCCGATCCCCTGGCTGGACGGTTCGTCCGAGGTCGACGCGCGCATCAGCATGAGCCAGTCGGTCTCGGCGCTGAACGAGTTTCTGGACACCGTGCTGGCCGCCGAGGAACTGACCGCTGACCGGATGGTGCTGGTGGGCTTTTCGCAGGGCACATTGATGGCCCTGCAGGTCGCGCCCCGCCGCGACGATGCGGTGGCGGGCGTGGTCGGGTTTTCGGGGCGGCTGTTGTCCCCCGAAACCCTGGCGACCGAGGCCCGCGTCCACCCGCCGGTCCTGCTGATCCATGGCGACCAGGACGAGGTCGTGCCCTTTGACGACATGGCGGTGGCGGGCCAGGCGCTGCAGGGGGCGGGGTTCACCGTCTATGGCCATGTGATGGAGGGGACCGGCCACGGCATCTCTCCGGACGGGCTGTCGGTGGCGCTGGCCTTCCTCAAGGAACACCTGCGCGACTGAGCTGTCACGCTGCCGTCATTTCGGGCGGATACAAGTCCCCGTATCGGTTATAGATGCGGGGGCTTGCCAGATGGTCGCCGCCAGATATAGTCGGGTCAACGGATCTGACGGGCGCCCCGGTCAACCCCACGGGGCAGACGGGAAGGCGCTATGCTGGACGACCATCATCACCCCGACTTTCGAACGCAATTCGTGCGTGAACCGGCGAACCTGCGCCATTATCCGGCGCTTGTGCTGAATGCCGACTATCGCCCTCTGAGCTATTATCCACTGTCGCTGTGGCCCTGGCAGGAGGCGATCAAGGCGGTGTTCCTGGACAGGGTGACCATCATCGCCGAATACGACCACGAGGTGCGAAGCCAGCGACAGGCGTTCCGCATCCCCTCTGTGGTGGTGCTCAAGGATTTCGTTCGACCCCAGAAGCGCGTGGCATTCACGCGCTTCAATCTTTTTCTGAGGGACGAATTCTGCTGTCAGTATTGCGGGGCCAAGGGCGATCTGACCTTTGACCATGTCGTGCCGCGGTCGCGCGGCGGGATCACCAGCTGGGAGAACGTGGTCGCGGCCTGTTCGCCCTGCAACCTGAAAAAGGCCAATCGCAGCCTGCGCCACTCCGGGATGCACCTGCGCCGCCCGCCGCGCCAGCCTTCGGCGGACGAGATGCATGCCGTGGGACGGCGCTTTCCGCCCAACCACCTGCATGACAGCTGGATGGATTTCCTGTACTGGGACGCGGAACTGGACAGCTGAGCCTCAGCCGTCGTGATCGTGCCGCCCGCGCTGGTTCAGATGCACCAGCAGCGCGCCGCTGAGCGCGATCAGCAGGAATGCCACCGGCGGCACGCCCGCGGACAGGCCTGCCCAGATCGTCGCGCCAGCGGCCAGGACCACGGCGGCGATCATCACGAGGAAATGGGTCAGCGGCATGGGTCACTCCTTCTCCTTTGGGGAATATGGGCCGGGCGGCGCGGGTTGAAAAGGCCATCCGATCAAATGCACGGCGTTTTGCGGGTCCGTCCGGCGGATTCGCGCGGATTTGACGCAATCCGGGCGCATGTCTTGACCCCCGGTCGGGGCGACCCTAGATCAGCGGCCGAGGACGACCTCCCCGCATCGGGTGTCATCTTCGGGACGGCCCGGACCCGCGTGAGGTACCCCATGCCCTGGATCCTTCTGTTCGCCGCCGGTCTGCTGGAAATCATCTGGGCGACCGCCATGAAATATTCCCAGGGCTTCACCCGCCCGCTGCCGACGGCGGTGATGGTCGTGGGGATGGTCGCGTCCTTCTGGCTGCTGGCAACGGCCATGCGGTCGCTGCCCCTGGGGACGGCCTATATGATCTGGACCGGGATCGGTGCGGTGGGCAGCTTTGTCGTGGGCGTGGTCTTTCTGGCGGAGCCGGTGACGGCGATGCGCATGGCGGCGGCGGGTCTGATCGTCGCGGGCATCGTGACCATGAAGCTGGCGTCGTAAGGGCGCGGGGGCTGGGCGCGGGTTGCGTCCCGCGACGGCCGGGGGCGCTCGCGCCCCCCGGACCCCCCGCCCCGCGCGACTTTGTGAGGGGGTGCGGACAGAAAAGCGCGCCCGGCGGCGTGCGGGGGTAATTTCCTTCCGCCGCGCGGGGTGATAGACGCAATCGCAGCCAAAGGAGATCAGCCCATGCCCGCCTATCGTTCCCGCACCACCACTCATGGCCGCAACATGGCAGGCGCGCGTGGCCTGTGGCGCGCGACGGGCGTGAAGGAGGGCGATTTCGGCAAGCCGATCATCGCCATCGTCAACAGCTTTACCCAGTTCGTGCCGGGCCATGTCCATCTGAAGGATCTGGGCCAGCTGGTCGCCCGCGAGGTCGAGGCAGCGGGCGGCATCGCCAAGGAATTCAACACCATCGCCGTCGATGACGGCATCGCGATGGGCCATGACGGCATGCTGTATTCGCTGCCCTCGCGCGAGATCATCGCCGATTCGGTCGAATACATGGTCAACGCCCATTGCGCCGACGCGATGGTCTGCATCAGCAATTGTGACAAGATCACGCCGGGCATGCTGATGGCGTCGCTGCGCCTGAACATCCCCACCGTCTTCGTGTCGGGCGGCCCGATGGAGGCCGGCAAGGTCGTGTTGCAGGACGGGCGCGTCAAGGCGCTGGACTTGGTCGACGCGATGGTCGCGGCGGCCGATGATTCGGTGTCCGACAGCGACTTGGCCGCGATCGAACAGGCGGCCTGCCCGACCTGCGGGTCCTGTTCGGGGATGTTCACGGCGAATTCGATGAACTGCCTGACCGAGGCCTTGGGCCTGTCCCTGCCCGGCAACGGATCGACCTTGGCGACCCATGCCGACCGCAAGCGTTTGTTCGTCGAGGCGGGCCACCTGATCGTCGATCTGGCCAAGCGCCATTATGACGGCGACGATTACAGCGTGCTGCCCCGCAACGTGGCCAGCTTTGCCGCCTTTGAAAACGCGATGACGCTGGACATCGCCATGGGCGGGTCGACCAACACCGTCCTGCACCTGCTGGCGGCGGCGCATGAGGCGGGCATCGACTTCACCATGTCCGACATCGACCGCCTGTCGCGCAAGGTGCCGGTCCTGTGCAAGGTCGCGCCCGCCAAGGACGATGTGCACATGGAGGACGTCCACCGCGCCGGCGGCATCATGGCGATCCTGGGTCAGCTGGACCGGGCGGGTCTGCTGGACACGTCCGTGGGCAGCGTCCATTCCGGCACGCTGGCGCAGGCGCTGGACCGGTGGGACGTGTCGCGCACGGAGGCGGCCTCGGTCCACGACTTCTTCCGCGCGGCGCCGGGCGGGGTGGCCACGCAGACCGCGTTCTCGCAGGCGAACCGCTATGACGATGTCGATCTGGACCGCGAAAAGGGCGTGATCCGGTCGGCAGAGCATGCCTTTTCGCGCGATGGCGGGCTGGCGGTGCTGTATGGCAACCTGGCCGAGGATGGCTGCATCGTGAAGACGGCGGGCGTGGACGATTCGAACCTGACCTTCGAGGGGCCGGCCCATATCTTCGAAAGCCAGGATGACAGCGTCAGCGCGATCCTGACCGGCAAGGTCAAGGCCGGAGAGGTCGTTCTGATCCGCTATGAAGGCCCGCGCGGCGGTCCCGGCATGCAGGAGATGCTGTATCCGACCAGCTATCTGAAATCCAAGGGCCTGGGCAAGGAATGCGCGCTGGTCACCGATGGCCGCTTTTCGGGCGGATCGTCGGGGCTGTCGATCGGCCATGTCTCGCCCGAGGCGGCCGAGGGCGGCACGATCGGCCTGGTCGAACAGGGCGACCTGATCCGCATCGACATCCCCAACCGGCGGATCGAGCTGGTGGTCGATGAAGCGACCCTGGCCGCCCGCCGCGCCGCGCGCGAGGCCGAAGGCTGGAAGCCCGCCAAGCCGCGCAAGCGCAAGATCACCACGGCGCTGCGCGCCTATGCCGCGATGACCACCAGCGCCGCCAAGGGTGCGGTCCGGGTCGTCCCGGAGTGATCCACGCGCCGGGGCCGGGGGTTATCCCAAGGGCCCCGGCCGCCGCTCCTCCGACAACATCACGTTCGCCTCGACCTGGCCGACGCCGGGCAGGGTCATGATGCGACGCCGCAGGATACGCTCGAAATCGCTGATGTCGCGGGCGGTGATCCGCAGGCGGTAATCGAACTGGCCCAGGACATGCTGGACCAGCTGGACCTCGGGGATGGCGGTGACGGCGCGCTCGAAATCCTCCAGGCCGGTGCGGCCCTTGGCGGCCAGCTTGATCCCCAGAAAGACCGTCACGCCAAAGCCCAAGGCCGCCGGGTCCAGCACCACCCGCCGACCGGCGATCACCCCCTGCTCGGTCAGCCGCCGGATGCGCCGCCAGGCGGCGGGCTGGCCGATGCCAACGGAGCGTCCCACATCGGCGGCGCTGGTCGTGGCGTCATGGGCCAGCACCCGCAGAATCGCCAGATCGGTCGTGTCCAGCCCGCTCACAACGCCAACTCTCCGCTGTCCTTGATGGTCGCGACCAGCATCAGTGCATCCAGTTCCGCGATATGGGGCAAGGTCAGGATGCGGTCGCGATAGACCTGCTGCCAATGCGCCATGTCGCGCGCGATCACCGATGCCCGCCAGTCGACGCTGCCCAGAAAGGACTGGATCTCGATCACCTCGGGCACCTCCCGCAGGGCCGCCAGAAACTGGTCAAAGGCGCGCGGGTCGGTCTTGTCCAGCGTGAAGCGCAAGGACACCTCGACCTCCCAGCCCATGGCGCGCCAGTCGATGCGGGCCTGGATGCCCCGCAGGACGCCCGCCTCGCGCATCCTCTCCAGCCGCCGCCACAGGCTGGCGGGGGTCACGCCCGCCCGCTCCGCCAAGGCCGCATTGGGGGCGGAGGGATCGGCCAGAAGCTGGCGAAGAATGCGCCGATCCGTCGTATCAAGCATGAATTTCATGAATGTCGTTTATCAAAGCATGATCTTTTCACAAGACCGCATCTTTTCGGTCAGATCGAACGATGGCTGCACGGAAAGCGCGCTAGAACCGGGGCAGCATATCGAAAGGACTTTCCCATGCGCGTTTACTATGACCGCGAATGCGACGTGAACCTGATCAAGGATGCCAAGGTCGCGATCCTGGGCTATGGCAGCCAGGGCCATGCCCATGCCCTGAACCTGCGCGACAGCGGCGCCAAGAACGTCGTCGTCGCCCTGCGCGACGGCAGCCCCTCGGCGCAGAAGGCCGAGGCCGAGGGCCTCAAGGTCATGGGCATCGCCGAAGCCGCCGCCTGGTGCGACGTCATCATGTTCACCATGCCCGACGAGCTGCAGGCCGAGACCTACAAGAAATACGTCCATGACAATCTGCGCGACGGCGCGGCGATCGCCTTTGCGCACGGCCTGAACGTGCATTTCGGCCTGATCCAGCCCAAGCCCGGCGTCGATGTCATCATGATGGCGCCCAAGGGCCCCGGCCACACGGTCCGCGGCGAATACACCAAGGGCGGCGGCGTGCCCTGCCTGGTCGCGGTGCATCAGGACGCCTCGGGCAAGGCGATGGATATCGGCCTGTCCTATTGCTCGGCCATCGGCGGCGGCCGGTCGGGCATCATCGAGACGAACTTCCGCGAGGAATGCGAGACCGACCTGTTCGGTGAGCAGGCGGTCCTGTGCGGCGGCCTGGTCGAGCTCATCCGCTGCGGCTTCGAGACGCTGGTCGAGGCGGGCTATGCCCCCGAGATGGCCTATTTCGAATGCCTGCACGAGGTGAAGCTGATCGTCGACCTGATCTATGAGGGCGGCATCGCCAACATGGACTACTCGATCTCGAACACGGCGGAATACGGCCAGTATGTCACCGGCCCGCGCATCCTGCCCTATGAGGAGACCAAGGCCCGCATGAAGGCCGTGCTGACCGACATCCAGCAGGGCAAGTTCGTCCGCGACTTCATGCTGGAGAACGCGGTCGGCCAGCCAACGCTGAAGGCCTCGCGCCGCGCCAATGACGAGCACCAGATCGAACAGGTCGGCGCCAAGCTGCGCGAGATGATGCCCTGGATCTCCAAGGGCAAGATGGTCGACCGCGCGCGCAACTGATCGACCGCGACCGGGGGTTTCACACCCGATGCCCGGTGCAAACGCACCGGGCGTTCGCCTTGGAAAAGGTCCCCCGGACCTTTTCCGGACGCGGCTCACCCCCGTGGGATATTTCTTTGAAGAAGAAGCAGTCTTTCTTCTTCACTCAAATATCCTGGGGGGAGTCCGAAGGACGGGGGGCAACGCCCCCCTTTCTCATGCCTGCCGCTTGTCCTCCGACCGCGTCTTGAAATCCGACGCGTCGTGGCGCTCATGCAGCTGCTTGGAGGGATCGCCCGAGACGTTGTTCACCATGATCCCGCGCTGCACGGCCGGGCGTGCCGCGATCTCGGCCTGCCAGCGGTGCAGGTTGCGATAGCTCTCCGCGTCCAGGAAGGTCGCCGCATCGCCATAGGCGCCGCCGGTGATCAGCCGCCCGTACCAGGGCCAAATCGCCATGTCGGCGATGGTATAGTCGGCGCCCGCGATGAACCGCTTGTCGGCCAGACCCTTGTCCAGAAGGTCCAGCTGGCGCTTGACCTCCATCGTGAATCGGTCGATCGCATATTCAATCTTGACCGGCGCATAGGCGTAGAAATGGCCGAAGCCGCCGCCCAGATAGGGGCCCGCGCCCATCTGCCAGAACAGCCAGTTCAGCGTCTCGGTCCGCGCCGCGGGGTCGGTGGGCAGAAAGGCGCCGTATTTCTCGGCCAGGTACAGCAGGATCGACCCCGATTCAAAGACCCGCTGCGGCGGGGTGACGGAATGGTCCATCAGCGCCGGGATCTTGCTGTTGGGGTTGGCTGCGACGAAGCCGCTGCCGAACTGGTCGCCATCGCCGATCTTGATCAGCCAGGCGTCGTATTCGGCGGCATGGCCCGCCTCCAACAACTCCTCCAACAGGATCGTGACCTTCTGCCCGTTGGGCGTCGCCAGCGAATACAGCTGCAGCGGATGCCGGCCCACGGGCAGGTCGCGGTCGAACTGCGCGCCGGCGGTGGGCTTGTTGATGCTGGCGAACTGGCCGCCATTCTCCTTGCCGGGGGTCCAGACCTTGGGCGGGGTATAGTCGTCGCTCATCGGGATATCCTGTGATTGCGTCGGGCCAAAGATGTGGGCGGGGCGGGGGAACATCAACCGCACCCTTGCAATGTTCCTGATATGTTCTATAATCACCCCATGCTGCCGCCCCGCGATCCCGACCAGCGCCTGAAGGCCCGTGGCGCCGACACCCGCCCCGCCGGCCGGTTCGAGCGTGAGAGCCGCATCCGCGAATCCGACGATTGGGACATCCCCGAGGATCAGGCCCTGCTGCGGACCGAGGTGACGGTCGAACGCCCGCGCAGCATCATCACCCGCAACACCTCTCCGGACATCAGCTTTGACCGCTCGATCAATCCCTATCGGGGGTGCGAGCATGGCTGCATCTATTGCTATGCCCGGCCCAGCCATGCCTATTTGGGCCTGTCGCCGGGGCTGGATTTCGAGACCAAGATCACCGCCAAACCCGATGCCGCAGTCCTGCTGGCGCGCGAGCTGGCCCGGCCCAGCTATCGCCCCGCGCCGATCGCGCTTGGCACCAACACCGACCCCTATCAGCCGGTCGAAAAGCGGCTGGCGATCATGCCGGGCATCCTGCGGGTGCTGCGCGACTGGAACCATCCGGTGACGCTGGTGACGCGCGGGCAGACCGTCCTGCGCGATCTGGACCTGTGGGCCGAACTGGCGGCGCGCGATCAGGCCGCGGTGGGCATCAGCATCACCACGCTGGACGCGGATCTGGCCCGCGCGCTGGAACCCCGCGCGCCGACACCCGCGACCCGCTTGCGGATGATCCGCGATCTGTCGCGGGCGGGCGTCCCGGTTCTCGTGATGGTCGCCCCCGTCATCCCCGTCCTGACCGAGCCCGAGATCGAATCGATCCTGACCGCCGCGCGCGAGGCCGGCGCGACCACCGCCACGATGATCCCCCTGCGCCTGCCGCATGAGGTGGCGCCGTTGTTCCGCGACTGGCTGGAGCGGCACCGCCCCGGCATGGCCGCGCATGTGATGAACCGCGTGCAGGACATGCGCGGCGGGCGCGACAACGACCCGCGATTCGGTCACCGTTTCCGGGGCGAGGGGCTGCATGCCCAACTGGCGCAACAGCGGTTCCGGCTGGCGCGCAAGCGGCTGGACTATCGCAGCGGCGGCCCGGCGCTGGACTGTTCGCGCTTTGGCCCGCCGCCGCGGGCGGGGGACCAGCTGTCGCTGTTCTAGTGGCGGCGGTCGTCGGGGCTGCTGAAGGCGCCCAGCTGTTCGGCGATCCGCTCCAGCGTGGGGCGGGGGCCGCGCGGGCGGGTCTGGAGCGCCTCGGCCATGGCGCGCAGATGCGCGGGCATGGTGCCGCAGCAGCCGCCGATGATCCGCACGCCCAGGTCGCGCGCCAGACAGGCGTAATCGGCCATCAGCGCGGGCGTGCCGTCGTAATGGATGTGACCGTCATGCAGATGCGGGACGCCGGCATTGCCCTTGGCGATCACCGGACGCTCGTTCCCCGAGGCGGCAAACCCGGTGACCGACCGCAGCAGGTCCGACGCCCCCACGCCGCAATTCGCGCCATAGGCCACGGGCGGGTTGGGCAGCCGTTCGACCGCCGCCGCCAGCTGGCCGGGCGTCACGCCCATGATCGTGCGCCCCGCCGTGTCAAAGCTGAGGCTGGCGCACCAGGCCATGCCGGTCAGGCGCGCGGCCTCGGCGGCGGCGCGCAACTCCTCCAGCGAGGCCAGCGTCTCGAACCACAGGATGTCGGCGCCGCCGTCCTGCAGGGCCTGGGCCTGTTCGTGGAACATCTGGACGGCGCGGGCATGGGTCAGGCTGCCCATCGGGGCCATGAACTCTCCGATCGGGCCGATCGAGCCTGCCACGATCACCGTGCGACCGGCGCGGTCGGCCTGATCGCGGGCGATGCCTGCGGCCAGGCGGTTCAGCTCGGTCACGCGGGCGGCGGCGCCATGCAGGGCCAGGCGGCTGGCATTGGCGGCAAAGCTGTTGGTCAGGAACAGATCCGACCCGGCCTCGATCGCGGCGCGGTGCAGGGCGGCGATGCGGTCGGGATGGGTCGCGTTCCAGATCTCGGGCGGGGTGGCCGCGTCCAGGCCCATGTTGAACAGCGCGGTGCCCGTGGCCCCGTCGGCCAGCACATGCGGGCGGGTCTGCAGCATCCGGGACAGCGCGTCGGTCATCACCACATCCTTGGCCATGCGCCGGGGCGCCGGGGCAATGTCGGGTCCAGTCATCAGGTCCATGTCGGGATGTGCCACATCAGGAAGGATTTTGACATGAACGAATGAAAAACCGCGCCGGTTTCCCGGCGCGGCAAAATTTGTCTGCACTTGATCCGGACAGGATCAGTTGCGGTCGTCGCTTTCGCCATCATCGGCACCGCCGATGTCGTCGAACAGCTCGGCGATCTCGAATTCGGCCTCGGCATCGGCTTCAGCGGCGATGTCCTGGATGGACTTGCCCTGGGCCTGCAGCTCGGCTTCCTCGTTCGAACGCGCGACGTTCATGGTGATCGTCGCCTCGACCTCGGGGTGCAGCACGACGGTGACGTCATGCAGGCCCAGATCCTTGATCGGCTCGCGCAGCACGACCGACTTGCGGTCGACGGTAAAGCCGGCCTCGGTCGCGGCCTCTGCGGCGTCACGCGTGGTGACCGACCCGTACAGCGCGCCCGAATCGGATGCCGAACGGATGACCACGAAGGTCTGGCCGTCCAGTTTCTCGGCGATCTTCTGGGCTTCGGCCTTGGACTCCGCGTTGCGGGTCTCCAGCTGCGCCTTCTGACCTTCGAACGCCTTGATGTTGGCTTCCGACGCGCGCATCGCCTTGCCCTGGGGCAGGAGATAGTTGCGTGCAAAGCCTTGCTTGACGTTCACGACTTCGCCCATCTGGCCCAGCTTGGCCACACGTTCCAGCAGGATGACTTGCATCGTTCAGGTCTCCTTACTTGACGACATAGGGCAGCAGGGCCAGGAAACGCGCGCGCTTGATGGCACGGGCCAGCTCGCGTTGTTTCTTGGCCGAGACGGCGGTGATGCGCGAGGGCACGATCTTGCCGCGTTCGCTGATATAGCGCTGCAGCAGGCGGGTGTCCTTGTAGTCGATCGCAGGTGCGTTATCGCCCGAGAACGGGCAGACCTTGCGACGACGGAAGAAGGGTTTGTTGGCCATTCGTCAGATCCTCTCAGTTCCGCTCGCGGCGTTCGCCGCGGTCGCCGCCACGATCGCCCCGGTCGCCGCGATCACGGTCGCCCCGGTCGGGACGGTCGCCACGGGGACGGTCGCCACGCTCGCCACGCTCTTCGCGCTTCTGCATCTGGACCGAGGGGCCTTCCTGATGCTCGTCCACGCGGATGGTCATCACGCGCATCACGTCATCATGCAGGCGTGCCAGGCGTTCCATTTCCAGCACGGCACCCGAGGGGGCGTCGGTGCGCAGGAAGGCATAGTGGCCCTTGCGGTTCTTGTTGATCTTGTAGGCCAGGGTGCGCACACCCCAGTATTCATGCTCAACGACCTTGCCGCCGTTATCGGCGAGTACGGTCGAGAAGTGTTCGATCAGCCCTTCGGCCTGCGTGTTCGACAGGTCCTGGCGGGCGATCAGCACATGCTCGTACAGAGGCATGGCGATCCTTTCGGGTTTCTTGCGCATTTCATCGACGGGCCGTCCCTTCCGCACCCGTCACGAGAGGCTGCGCCGTTACAGATAAGCCAAGACGGAAGGATGGCGTGTCATAGCAGCAGATCGCGCGGATGCAAGGGATTTCGCCCCATCCCGGCCTGCCGCAGCGGGTGGGGGTTCACATTCCGCCCGGCGTGATTATATTCCAGTAAATGAATGTATTTGGGAAGGAGCAGGCGATGTTCACTCGGGAAAGCCCCTCGCGCGGCGCGGGCTCGCCGCATGTGCTGGGGTTCTGGGACAAGCCCACCGGCAGCTGCCAGTATCTGGTCTGGGACGAGGCCACGAAACAGGCGGCCCTGATCGACGTGGTGCAGGAATTCGACCCCCGCGCCGCCGTCAGCCGTCACGACGCCGCGGCCTGGGCGCTGGAGCAGATCAAGGCGCGCGGCCTGACGCTGGCCTGGATCCTGGACACGCATCCGCATGCGGACCACCTGATGGCCTCGGCCTGGCTCAGGGCGCAGACCGGCGTGCCCAACGGCATCGGCGAGAAGGTCACCGACATCGCCCGCCTGTGGGAGGGGCTGTATCACCTGCCCGGCGCCTTTGATCCGGCGGCCGATTTCGACCACCTGTTCGCCGATGGCCAGACATTCGCCTTGGGCGATCTGCCGGTGCGGGTGATGCTGCATTCGGGGCATACCCTGGGGTCTGTGACCTATGTGGTGGGCGATGCGGCCTTTGTGCATGACACCTTTATGCAGCCGGATGTGGGCACCAGCCGCGCCGATTTCCCGGGCGGCAATTCCAGCGAACTGTATGACAGCCTGATGTCGATCCTGTCCCTGCCGGACGAGACGCGCGTCTTTGTCGGTCACGATTACGGCACCACGGACCGCGACGACCCGGAATGGGAATCGACCGTGGCCCAGCAGCGCGCGGCCAATGCCCATGTGGACGGCGGCATCAGCCGGGCCGATTTTCAGGCGCTGCGCGATGTACGCGACGCGACGCTGCCTTTGCCGGAACGGATCCTGCATGCGCTGCAGGTGAACCTGCGGGCGGGCCGGATGCCGGAACCCGAGGCCGACGGAAACGTCTATCTGAAGATCCCCACCAACGTCTTTACCGACAAGTTCAAGGACTCGACCGCATGAAGACCGAACAGACTGGCCACGGCACCCTGGAGACCTGGACCCCGGACGAGGTCGCCCGCGCCCTGGCCGACGGCAAGATCGCCATGATCGACGTGCGCACCCCGGCCGAATATATGCAGGAACAGATCGAGGGCGCGCTGCTGGCGCCCATGGCCTATATCGTCCCCGAACGGCTGCCTTTGGGGGGCGACCGGCCGGTGGTGCTCTATTGCGGCGGATCGCGGCGGTCCGAGGCGGTGGCCCGGCAGATCCTGGAATCGGGCGTGGTGGACCGCATCGCCCATCTGGAAGGGGGCTTTGGCGCCTGGAAAGAGGCCGGCAAGCCCTATCGCGGCACCGATCCGGCCACGGGCGCGCCGAAACTGGTGCGCTGATCGCCCCTTGCGAAGGCGCGGGGGCGCGGCCAATCTGGCCCGCGCAACCCCCCGGAGGACACGATGGCGCTGGAAGACGCAAAGACCCAGGTCGATCAGGCCTTTACCCGCGACAGCCTGCGGGGCCTGTCCTTCGAGAACGCCTTTGGCGGTGCGACCAGCTTTCTGCGCCGCCGCTATACCAAGGACCTGACTGGCGTCGACGTGGCGGTGACGGGCATCCCCTTTGATCAGGCGGTGACGCACCGGCCCGGCGCGCGCTTCGGGCCGCGGGCGATCCGGGAGGCCTCGACCCTGCAGGCCTTTGATCCGCCCTATGGCTGGGGCTTTGACCCGCTGTCGATGATGGATGTAGTCGATTACGGCGACATGGCGTTCGATTACGCGGCGGTGCGCGATGTGCCCGCCCGGACCGAGGCGCATCTGGGCACCATCCTGGACGCGGGGGCCGCACCCGTGACCCTGGGGGGCGATCATTTCGTCACGCTGCCGATCCTGCGGGCGGTGGCGGCGCGGCGGGGGCCTGTGGCGCTGATCCAGTTCGACGCGCATTCCGACACCTGGGTCGATGACGACCCCGACCGGATCGATCACGGCACCTTCCTCTACAAGGCGATCCGCGAGGGGCTGGTGGACCCGGCGGCCAGCGTCGCGGTGGGCATCCGCACCGACAACCCGGATACGATGGGGGTCACGATCCTGGACGCGCCATCGGTGCATCGGGACGGGGTGGAGACCACGCTGGCGCGCATCCGCGACACCGTGGGGGACCGGCCCTGCTATCTGACCTTCGACATCGACGCGCTGGACCCGGCCTTCGCGCCGGGGACGGGCACGCCGGTCTGGGGCGGTCTGGCCAGCTGGCAGGCGGCGGCGCTGCTGCGCGGGCTGGCGGGGCTGGATCTGATCGGGGGCGATGTGGTCGAGGTCTCTCCGCCCTATGACACGACCGGGGCCACGGCCATCGCGGGGGCCCATGTCGCGATGGAGCTGATCGCGCTCTTGGGCTGGAACCGGCGATGAAGTGCGTCCCGCGACGCGCCGGGGGGCTGCGCGCCCCCCGGACCCCCCCGGCGGCGCGCCCTTGGTCGCGGCTTGTCCTGATGCGGACGGGGGGGTAAGGCCCAGCCATGTTGCCCGAAGATCGCCTGATCCAGATCCTGCAGCGTTTCGAGTTTCTCGAGGCGCAGCTGAATGCCGGGGCCGCGCCCGAGCGCATCGCCGCCATCAGCCGCGAATATGCCGAGCTGAAGCCCGTCGTGGCCCAGATCGACCGCTGGCGCACCTCGACCGCGGGGCTGGAGGAGGCGCGCGCCATGCTGTCCGACCCCGAGATGCGCGAGCTGGCCCAGGACGAGCTGCGCCGCCTTGAGGCGGAGCTGCCCGCGCTGGAGCAGGATCTGCGCATCGCGCTGTTGCCGCGCGACGCGGCCGATGCGCGACCCGCCATCCTGGAGATCCGACCCGGCACGGGGGGCGACGAGGCCGCGCTGTTCGCGGGCGACCTGCTGGAGATGTATCGCCGCCATGCCGAGGCCCAAGGCTGGCAGTTCCAGATGCTGGAGCTGACCCGGTCCGAGCTGGGCGGCGTCAAGGAGGCCATCGCCCGGATCGAGGGCGAGGGGGTCTTTGCCCGCCTAAAATACGAATCGGGCGTGCACCGGGTCCAGCGCGTGCCCACCACCGAATCGGGCGGGCGCATCCATACCAGCGCGGCCACCGTCGCCGTCCTGCCCGAGGCGGCCGAGGACGTGGACATCGACATCCCCGCATCCGACATTCGCATCGACACGATGCGCGCCTCGGGCGCGGGCGGCCAGCACGTCAACACCACCGATTCGGCGGTCCGCATCACCCACCTGCCCACCGGCATCGTCGTCACCAGCAGCGAAAAGTCCCAGCACCAGAACCGCGCCAACGCGATGGCGGTGCTGCGCGCGCGTCTGTACGACATGCAGCGTGCGGCGGCCGATGCCGAACGCGCCGCCGACCGCCGCGCCCAGGTGGGCAGCGGCGACCGTTCCGAACGCATCCGCACCTACAACTTTCCGCAGGGCCGCATGACCGATCACCGCATCAACCTGACGCTTTATGCGCTGGACCGCATCATCGCGGGTGACCTGACGGAAACCATCGACGCGCTGACCGCGCATGACCAGGCCGCGCGCCTGGCCCAGGCCGAATGAAGCTGTCGGACGCCCAGGCCCAGGGCGCGGCGCTGTTGCGGGCGGCGGGCATCGGGGGGGCTGCGCGCGACGCCGACCGCATCCTGGCCGCGGTGCTGGAGATGGAGCCGGGCCAGCTGCGCATCACCGACGACCGCGCGCTGACCGCCGATCAGGCCGCGCGCTTCAACCACGGGATCGCGGCGCGGGCGATGCACCAGCCGGTGGCCCAGATCGTGGGCTTTCGCGATTTTTGGGCGCATCGCTTTACCGTGACCGCGGACACGCTGGACCCCCGCCCCGAGACCGAGGCCTTGGTCGAGGCCGCCCTGGCCCGCCCCTGGACGCGCGTGCTGGATCTGGGGACGGGGACGGGCGCGATCCTGATCTCGCTTCTGGCGGCGCGGCCGGGGTCCACGGGGCTGGGCACCGACATCTCCGAGGCGGCGCTGCAGGTCGCGCGCGGCAATGCCCGGCGCATCGGCGTCAATGCCCGGTTCCGGCAGGCCGACTGGCTGGCGGGCGTCGAGGGGCCGTTCGACCTGATCGTGTCCAACCCCCCCTATATCGCGGCGATCGAGATGGCCCTGCTGGACCCCGATGTCCGCGACTGGGAGCCGCATGGCGCGCTGACCGATGGGGCGGACGGGCTGACCGCCTATCGCGTCATCGCGGCGGGCGCGCGGGCGCGGCTGGCCCCCGGCGGCGCCGTCCTGGTCGAGATCGGCCCGACCCAGGGTGCTGCGGTGGCGGCGCTTTTCGCGGCGGCGGGCTCGCAGGTGCGCATCCTGCCCGACCTGGACGGACGCGACCGCGTGGTGCTGGCCGATTTCGCGCCCATCGCGGCGGTTTGACGCCGGTTGCGGGGGATTTTCGGCAGTTTTCCCTTGTCTCGCGCGGCGCGGCATGGTTAGTCAGCGGCGTGCGACAGGCCTTTGCCGTCGCATGGGTCAGCCTGACAACTGCCGATACCGAAAGGGCGCAACCGCTGCGCCGTGGCTGGGCAAGGCAAGGCTGAACGGAGTGGTTACAGCCCCCGTATCCGTCCGACACCGCCGTCCAGCTTACGCTGGCATCCCGACGCCCGGAAACAGTACAGACAAGACTGATGAGATCATCAAAATCCCGCTCGCGTAGCAAATCGAACCGCCAGCGCACGCTGGGGAATATCACCAATCGCGTCTTCGATAGCTCGGGGCCCGAGGGCAAGGTGCGTGGCACCCCCCAGCAGATCATCGAGAAATACCTGACGCTGGCGCGTGACGCCCAGCTGTCCCATGACCGCGTGGCGGAACAGAGCTTTCTCCAGCATGCGGAGCATTACACCCGCATGCTGGGCGAGGCGAACCGTGAGATGGCCGAACGCCAGGGCCAGGGCCGCAGCGACGACGACTATCAAAGCAGCATGGGCGGCCACGGCTATCACCAGGGCGGTAACGGGGGCCAGAACGGCAACCGCGACCATCAGGGCGACGGCCAGCGCCATGCCGACCAGGGCCAGCATGGCCAGGGCGACAACCAGCGCCGCGATGGCAACCGCGACAACCAGGGTGACGGTCAGCGCCGTGACCAGCAGAACCGCGATAACCAAGGCGGTAACCAGCGCCGCGACGGCAACCGCGATGGCCAAGGCCAGGGCGACGGCAACCAGCGCCGCGACCAGCAGAGCCGCGACGGCCAGCGCGACCAGCAGCCGCGTGAGCAGCAGCCCCGCGAACCGCGTCAGGACCGCGTCGAGGCGCCGCGCGACGAGATCCAGCCCAGCCTGCCCGAGGTGATCGTCTCGACCGCCGAGGATCAGGGCGCGCCGATCAGCACCCCCGAGGCCGAGGCCGCCCCCAAGCCCGCGCGCAGCCGCACCCCGCGCAGCCGCGCGCCCCGGCCCGCGCCCGCCGAAGGCGAGGCCGCAACCGACGCGCCCGCAGCCCCGGTCCGCAGCCGCCGCAAGCCGGCCCCCGCCGCCCCGCGCGAGGGCGAGCAGGACTGATCCTGCAGACACCGAAACCGGAGAGGGCGCGCCAATGGCGCGCCCTTTTCCATTTTGGGTCTCCGGTGCCGGGTGGCACCGGGGACCCGTTCCGCCTGGCCTGACCCCGCTGCATGAGTCCCCCGCGCTGTCGGCACGGCAAACGCTCCCCTGAAACCAACCGCGTGGCATTTGGATGCCGGGCAGGCCGCGCTGTTTTCGTCATGGTCGCGGGCCTCTCATGGTCGTTTCATGATGATCCGCGCCCTGGCCGGCCAACCTGCGTCGGGACATATCCCGCTGCGCGGAAGCCTCCGCCGCTGCCCCTCCGCCGTGCCACCGGCCCCAGTTCGATAGCCCACCCCCTCTCGGGTCACGGCTTCGCCAAAGTGGATCATGTCATCGCGGGGGCCCGACCGGTCATTGCTAGATGCGTTCGAAAGGCTGCCTCTTACGGGAATTTCCGCGACGGGTCGGCGGCTTGGGAGGGTTTTCCGGTCAATCCTGGTCCGATTGTCCTCGGCATGGGCCGACCTGTTCCGATCCGCCTTCCGCCGCCGGAGATTGAGGAACTCAGCGCGGGGGCGGTGCTATGAACTGTCCAGGATTCGTCCTGCGAACGGAAATCCGGCCCCATTTGTCACCTGATGACACACTGTCCAGCGCAAAGGAGCGGACCGCGCCGTGTTATCGCCACCGTAACCACCGCGCCGCGGGATGCCGTGGATCAGCCGGCGTTCAGCGGGCTGCCTTCAAGGCGCGGGCCAGGGCGCAGAAGCGTTCCAGCTCGATCTCCTCGGCGCGGGCTGTGGGGGGGATGCCGACGCTGTCCAGCAGCGCCTCGATCTGCGGATGCAGGCTCTTGAGGCTGGCGCGCAGCATCTTGCGGCGCTGGTTGAACCCCGCCCCGGTGATCTGCGACAGCACCGCCGCATCGGCCGGAAAGCGCGGCTCGGGCAGGGCGGTCAGGTGGACCACGGCGGAATGGACCTTGGGCGCGGGCACGAAGGCCTCGGGCGGGAGGGACATCACGATCTGCGCATCCGCCCGCCACTGCGCCAAAAGTGCCAGCCGGCCATAGGCCTTGGAGCCGGGGCGGGCGACGATGCGTTCGGCCACCTCGCGCTGGAACATCAGCGTCAGCGACTGCCAGAAAGGGGGCCACTCCTTGGGCGTCAGCCAACGGATCAGGAGTTCGGTGCCGACATTGTAGGGCAGGTTCGCGGCCACCCGGATCGGCGGCGTCAGATGCGCCAGCGGGTCGATCTGCAGCGCGTCGCCGGTGATGACCGTCAGGCGGCCCGGATAGGCCTCCGCGATCTGTTCCAGCGCGGGCAGGGCACGCGGGTCTTTTTCGATGGCCAGCACATGGCGCGCGCCGCAGGCCAGAAGGCCGCGGGTCAGCCCGCCGGGGCCGGGCCCGACCTCCAGCACGTCGCAGCCGGTCAGGTCGCCCGCCTGCCGCGCGATCTTGTGCGTCAGGTTCAGGTCCAACAGGAAGTTCTGGCCCAGCTGCTTTTTGGCGCGCAGGTCATGGGTCGCGATCACCTCGCGCAGGGGGGGGAGGTCGTCGATCATGGTGCCTTGCCGAAGGCTGGGGGCATTCTGCCCCCAGACCCCCTGAGGATATTTTCATGAAGAAGAGGGGCGGCGCGGGCGGTGGCCATGTCGGCGGCCAGGCGCAGGGCGGCGATGGTGGAGGAGGGGTCAGCCAGGTCCTTGCCCGCGATGTCGAAGGCGGTGCCGTGGTCGGGCGAGGTGCGGATGAAGGGCAGGCCAAGCGTCACGTTCACGCCGCCGTCGAAATCCAGCGTTTTGATGGGGATCAGGCCCTGGTCGTGATAGCAGGCGATGGCCGCGTCATAGCGGGCGCGGGCGGGCGCGTGGAACATCGTGTCGGCGGGGTGGGGGCCGGTGACGTGCAGGCCTTCGGCGCGCAGGCGGGCGATCAGGGGGGCGATCAGGTCGCGGTCCTGGGTGCCCATCATCCCGCCTTCGCCCGCGTGGGGGTTCAGGCCCGCGACCGCGATGCGCGGCGCAGTCAGGCCGAAATCGCGGATCAGCGCGGCATGGGTCAGGCGGATCGCCTGGTCCAGCGCCTGTTCGGTCAGGGCTGTGGGCACGTCGGCCAGCGGGATGTGGATCGTCGCGGGCACCACCCGGCAGGGCGGCGTCACCGTGGTCGAGGCCAGCATCATCGCCACCGGCACGTCGCCCGCCAGATGCGCGAGGAACTCCGTATGGCCCGGAAAGGCGAAGCCTGCGCCGCGGATCAGGGCCTCCTTGCTGATGGGGGCGGTGCAGATCGCGGCGACGCGGCCCGCCATGGCCAGATCGACCGCGCGCGCGATCACCGCGATGACGTCGGCCGCATGGGCGGGGTCGGGGTGGCCGGGCGTGGCGGGGCCCGCGAAATCATGGCGCAGGACGGGCAGGTGGCCGGGGGGGACCGCGTCGCCGGGGTCAGTCACCTCGGTCCAGGCGGCGGTGGCCGGCAGGTGGCGCGGATCGCCCAGCCAGACGATATCGGCGCCCGCGGCCAGGGCCAGGGGCGCCAGTTCCGGCCCGACGCCCGCCGGTTCGCCGCAGGTCAGCAGGATGCGCGCCATCAGGGCCGCCGGATGATCGCGTCGGCGCGCAGATCGGCCAGCAGGCCTTCGGCGGCGGTGTTGATACGGGTGTTGAACAGCCGGTCGCGGACCTGATCGCGGGTCGGGATGCCGGGGGTCGCGGATTGCGGGATGGCGGCCTCGACCCCGTCATCGGGCAGGGCGGTGGTGGCGACCTGAGGCTGGGCGGCCAGGGCGGGCTGGCGGGAGCACAGCATCACCAGATCGGCCCCCGCGCCTGCGGGGATCACCCCGGCCTCGTCCGCGTCCAGCGAGGCCAGCCGCGCGGCGATGCCCTGCGGGATCGCGCCCTGCGACACGGTCTGGCGCTGGACCTGTGGGGCGGCGTCGCCCGCCTGCACATAGAGGTCGTCGCAATTGCGCACCCGCGCGGCCAGCGCCGCCGCGTCACCGGCCGATGCCAGGCGCAGCGTCATGTAGTCCAGCACCTGCTCGCGCGCGCCGGGGCGCAGCGTGCCCTGCGCGTCGCGCAGATGGAACAGCACCACCGCGCCCTCGACGGGCAGGGCCTGCGTGGTCTGGCCGGGCTGCAGCGCGGTGATGATCGGACGCAGGCTGGGCGGCAGGTTGTCCAGGGCCAGCATCTCAAGGCGCCCGCCCGCCTCGGCCGAGGGCACGGCCGAATATTGCCGCGCCGCTTCGGCGAATTGCGCCTCGGTCGGGCGCGAGGCCGAGATCCGCTCGGCCAGCTGCAGGGCCTGCGCCTCCTGGCCCGGGGGCGCGGGGATGATCAGCTCGGACAACAGGACGCGGTCGATGATCGGGGTCTCGATCACGCGCTGCAGCTCCTGGTCGATCTCGGCATCGGTGACGTTCACGCGGGCCAGCAGGCGGGCGCGCACGACCTCGCGCCAGACGGTGCCGGCCTCGACGAAATCGCGGAACACGCCGTCCTCGACGCCCGCCCGCTCCAGCTGCGCGATGAAGCCCGCGGCGTCCAGCCCGGCGCGGCCCGCGAATTCCTCCAGCCCCGCCTGCAGCCCCTCGGGGGTAATCTCGACCCCGATCTGGCGGGCGGCCTGAACGCGCAGGCGGTCGTCGATCAGCGCCTGTTCGGCGGCTGCGGCGCTGGCATCGGGGGCGCCGATCACGCGCATGAACCGCATCCGCTGATCCACCTCATAGCGGGTGACGGCGCTGTCATTCACATAGACCACCGGCGCGAACAGGTTCTGCGCCAGCGCGGGCGCGCCTGCACCCGTGGCGATCACCGCCGCCAAGGCGATACCCGAAAGGAAATGCCGCATCATAGCCCTCGTTCGTTGCGATCTGCAGGTTAGCGCATGCAGCTGCGGCGCGCCACCGTGCCCCGCGCCTGTTCTTGCGTGCCGAAACCGCCAAGGCGGACCGACAGGTCCAGGCTGGTCTCGGCGCGCAGCAGGTCCGAACTGCTGAAGCGCCGCGACAGGCCGGTTTCCACCGTGATGCATTCGTTGCGATAGCTGACCTGCAGCCCCGCCCGCTGCGCCCGGTCGGCGGAAAAGTCATAGCGCGTCTGGGCCTCGCCCCACCAGCCCGGCGCGATCTGCCAGCCGATATTGGCGGCCAGCTCGCTGGCATCGACGTCGCGGCCCTCGTCCTCGTCGCGGTCGATCCAGATGTATCCCGCCGACAGCTGCAGGTCGGTGCGCAGCCAGCCCACCCGCAACTCGTTGCGCGAGATGGCGAATTCGTCGTCGAACAGCGCCCGGTTGGCCACCGCCAGCCCCGCGCCGTTGTCGTAATGCGCCGCCAGCAGCCAGTCGGAACTGCGCCCGCCCAGGGGGCTGTCGGGGGCGAAATTGTCGGCGGCCCGCGCGCGCAGCACCCGGCCGCCGGTCACGCCCAGGGACCAGCCGGTCGGGTCGATCCGCGTCCAGGTCGCGCCGACATTGGCACGCAGCCCGGTCTCGCGCACGTCCCAGCCCGGAAAGCGGTTGTCGGAAAACAGGTTGCCCTCGTCGAACTCGATCAGGCGGCTGTCCTCGTTGGGGATGTCCTCGTCGCGGCCGCGGGGCGAATACAGGACCTGGATCACGGGTTCCACCAGATGGGTGGCCCCGCCCGCCCCGCCCGCCAGCGGCCAGCGCAGCTCGACACCCACCTGCGGATCGACGCGGGTGACCAGCTGTTCGAACCGGTCGTCCTGGGCGATGCGGTACAGGTCCGCATCCAGCCCGGCCAGCGCCGCCGCGACCACGCCGCCGGGCAGGATCTGGCTGCGCCGCCAGTCGATGCCCACCGACCCGCGCGCCACGTCGCGCCCGATCCTGTCCGCATTCGACGGGCGCCGATGCGCATGGACCGACCATTCCAGCAGCGCCTCGCCGCCGATCAGGGCGGGGGTGGTGCGCCGCTGCCAGATCGCATCGGCCACCTGTGCCGGAGAGGTCGCGTTATCTTCGTCCTCGCGCAGCGATTCGTAATTGCCGACCCGGCCCCAGAACAGCTTGTCGCGGCGCACGCGTTCGACCGAGACGCCGCTCCACAGGCGGTCGGCGCCGGTCACCCCGTAATCCAGCAGATAGGCCCGGTCGGATGCGCGCTGCACCTGCAGCCCCAGCCGATAGTCGCGCGGCAGCAGGAACTGGGCCGTGCCAAAGACATAGCCGCGCGTCTCTCCGGGGCGCAGGTCGTCGCGGCTGACCGCGCCGTTCACCTCGACCGCGCCATTGGCAAAGGCCTGGCGATAGCGCGCCTCCAGCGTGGTGGTGCGGTTGGCGGCCAGATAGGGCGTCAGCGTCAGGTCGGCCTGATCGCCAAGCGTCTGGAAATAGGGCAGCTTGACCCCGAACCCCAGGCCCGACGTGGTGCGGATTTCGGGGCGCAGCAGGCCCGATCGGCGGTCGACCGTGGGGTCGGGGGCCGTCACGCGAAACGGCGCATAGGCCAGCGGCACGCCCAGGGCGCGGAATTGCGGGCGGTCAAAGGTGATCTCGCGCGTTTCGGCGTCGTGGGTGATGGTCCGGGCGCGAATCTCCCACAGGGGGCGGGGGTCCTCGGCGCAGATGCGGCAGGACGAGGCGACCACATTGGTCATCTCGGTGATGCGGCCCGCCTCGCGCCGTTCCAGCCGGGTCGAGGCCAGCTGCAGCTCGCGCGCCAGCACCAGCCGCGCGCCCAGCACGATGCCGTCCTGCAACGCACGGTCCAGCTGGGCGCTGTCCGCCACCAGCACCGCGTCGCGTTCGGGGTCGGTGCTGCCGGGGCGCGACAGGTGGATCGGCCCCTCGATGGTCAGATCGCCGGTGTCACCGTCCACGGTGATGCGCGGCGCGACCAGGCGCGCGCCCTGATACCAGGCCACCACCCCGCCCGACGCGATCAGCGTGCCGCCCGCCTGAACCTGCACCGCATCGGCCAGCACCGTCGCCGCGCCCGATTGCGGGTCGGTGGGCCGGTCACCCGGCAGGGTCAGCGTGGTGGCCGGGCTGGCCGTGGCGGGGTTCTGCGGCGTGGGGGTGCGGTCGCCCACCGGGTTGCTGCCCAGGCTGTCGGATTCGGGGGCCAGCGCGGTCACGCCGGTCTCTGCCCGGCTGGTGGCGCCGGGCATGCCGCTGATCGCGCCCATGCTGCCCTGGTCCCAGGCGGTCTGGGCGGCGGGCGCCCCGGCCAGCGCCAGCAATGCGGCCCCGGATGTCAGCGCCGTGGTGATGATGCGCAGGCTCATCCGTCCTCCCGTCTCAGGATCAGTCCCAGGGCCAGCATCATGCCGACCAGAGGCGGCGTCCAGGCCGCCATCGCGGCGGGGATCTGCCCGTTATCGCCCAGAACCTGCGCCAGGTTGCGCAGAAAGAACAGCGCGATCCCCGCGCCAAAGGCCAGCAGCACGGCGGTGCCGCTGTTGCGCCCGCGCATGTGCTGCATGGTGAAGGCGGCGGCGATCATCACCATCGCGGCCATCAGGAAGGGGCGGGCCAGCTCCATCTGGAACCAGACCTTGTGGCGCGCGGCGGAAAAGCCCGCGCGTTCCAGCCCGGCGATGAAGGCGGGCAGCTGCCAGACCGGCACCGAATCGGGCCGGCCAAAGCCGTCGCGGATGCGCTGCGCCGTCAGGTCCGAGGCCAGCGTCATCGCCGCATGCCGGGTGACGGCGGCCATCGGGTTCGGGCGGTCCAGCGGGAAATCGCTGACCTCGCGCAGGTCCCAGGCACCGGGCGTCAGGCGGGCCTCGCGCGCCTCGATGCGGCGGACGGGCCCGGCCTCGGCGTCGAAGACCAGAAAGCTGGCGTCATACAGCGTCACGGCATCCGGGCTGGCGCGGCGGGCGCGGATCACGATCTGCCCCGATTCGCGCCCGTCCTGCTGCATCCCCTGGCGCAGCCAGACGGCGCTGTCGCCCAGGCTGACGGTCTGGCTGCCGCCCCGGTCGATCCCCGCGACCGCATCGTCGTAAAGCGACCCCGTCACCGCCACCAGCGGGTTCAGCAATCCCACCGCCAGCACCCCGACCAGCGCCGCCGCCGCCGCCGGTGCCCGGATCACCCGCAACCCCGACCGCCCCGACGCGCGGATCGCCACCATCTCGCTGCTGCGGGCCAGGCCCAGGAACAGCGCGATCCCCGCCAGCACCGTCATCAGCGGCAGGATCGAATAGAAACTGCCCGCGATGTTCAGCCCGGCCAGCTCCGCAGCCCCGCCCAGACCCAGGCCGCGGCCCGAAAAGCGGCGGATCATCTCGATCATGTCGATCAGGAACAGGATCAGCAGGAACACCCCCGCGATCATCACGAACCCGCGCAGGAACCGCCGTGCGACATAGCTGGCCAGGATCATGCCCGCGCCCCTCCGCCAGACCCGCGCGGCCCACGCGGTCGCGCGGCTAGCCACAGCAGCGCCGCGCACAGCGCCGCCCCGAACCCCGCTGGCAGATACAACAGCGGCCACAGCCCCGCGTCGCGCCCGACCTGATTGGCGGCGGCATTCGACAGGAACTGCACCGCGATCAGCCCCAGGATCGCCCAGCCCACCTGCCGCCACACCCCGAACCGCGAAAACCCGCCGATCATCAGCGTGGCGAAACCCAACATCGCGGCAATGGGCGACAGCAGGGGCTGGGCCAGCCGCTCATGCGCCTCGCGCCGGGCGTCGCCCGCGCTGGCGCCCGTGGCCTCCAGCAGGGCAGGCGGCGCGGCCAGCAGCGTGGTCGTGCCGAAATCGCGCAGATCGCGCCGCCGGTCACCGCCGCCCGCGAACATCGCCCCGATGTCATAGCTGAACTCGGCAAAGCGCGTCACCGCCAGCGCCGGGCCATCGGTGCCGGGGCGCAGGGTCTGGGCCATGCCCTCCAGCAGGATCAGCACCGGGCCGGTGTCGTTGCGCACCACCAGCGCCTCGCGGGCGGTATAGGTGACGGTCTGCGCCGGGTCGCGCCCGTCCTCGATGAACAGATCCAGCAGCCGCCCGTCCCCCGCCACGTCGCGGATGAACAGCGTCACCCCCTGGCCGGGATACTGGAAACTGCCGGGGCGCAGGAACTGCGCGGTCACGTTCTCGGCGATCTCGGCGGACCGGTCAGCCAGCCGCGCCCGTGCCATCGGCACCAGCCCGTGGACCAAGACCGCCACCATCACCCCCACGAAGACGCCAAAGATCAGCACCGGCCGCGCCAGCCGCCAGGGCCCCAGCCCCGCCGCATGCATCGCCACCAGCTCGGATTCCCCCGACAGGCGGTTCGTGCCATAGGCCGTCGCCGCGAAGGCCGCCACCGGCAGCACGACCGAGATCACCAGGGGCAGCGTCAGCGCCGTGAATTCCAGCACCACCAGCGCGGTCTGGCCGTCGTTCAGCAGGTCGTCGAACAGGCTGACCGCCCGGTTGATCCAATAGACCGACACCAGCACCAGCGCGAAAAAGCCGAACAGCGTCAGCAGCTGCGCAAGGATATAGCGGTCGATCCGGGGCATGGGGGGCCTTCATGCGTGACGTTCCGTCCTGCTTAGCGGCAAGGGCGGCTCTGGAAAAGGGCCGGACGGGGGTCTAGGGTCACCCGCAACCAGACGTGAGGACCACCATGACCCAGCCTGTCGAAATCAGTTTCACCGAGGTCGCGCTTGAAAAGCTGGCCGAACACCAGGGCCGCGTGGCGCTGGTGCTGACCGCGGCCGACCGCCTGCCCGGTCGCCTGCCCCGCCCCGCGCGCGAGGCCGCGGCCCGCGCGCTGGCCTCCAAGGCCGGTCAGGCGCTCAAGCCCGGCCAGGTGCTGGAGCTGGCCTTTCCCGCCGGGATGGCCGCCGATGCGCTGGTCCTGGTGATGCTGCCCCAGGCCAGCACCCAGGCCGAGGCGCGCCGCGCCGGTGCCGCCCTGGGCGCGAAACTGGGCCGCAGCCACACGCTGATCCATGCGGGCAATCATAAGCTGGCGGCTGATCTGGCCTTTGGCCTGGCGCTGCGCGGCTATGATTTCTCGGTCTACAAGACGAAACCGGCCAGCGGCCCGGCCCGGCCCGGCGCGGGCGACGGCATGATGCCCGAATCGGAGGGCGCCGCCACCGATGCCCTGCTGGACGATGCCCAGGCCGCTGATGCCGCTGAGGGCACCGACGCCCCCATCGGCGACAAGGCCCGCGTCACCGTGATGGTCAAGGACCCCGAGGGTCTGGCCAAACTCGCCCAGGACGCGGCCGCCGTGGCCGAGGGCGTGTTCTTCACCCGCGATCTGGTGAACGAGCCCGCCAACGTCCTGACCACCTCTGATTTCGCCGACCGCCTGCTGGCCATGCAGGAGATCGGCCTGGAGGTCGAGGTCCTGGACGAGGATCAGCTGGCCAAGCTGGGCATGCGCGCCCTGCTGGCCGTGGGCCAGGGCAGCGAATCGCCCTCCAAGGTGGTGGTGATGCGCTGGAACGGCGGCGGCGACGAACAGCCTTTGGCGCTGGTCGGCAAGGGCGTCGTCTTCGACACCGGCGGCATCTCGATCAAGCCCGGCGCGGGCATGGAGGAGATGACGATGGACATGGGCGGCGCGGGCGTCGTCGCGGGCACCATGCGCGCCCTGGCCCTGCGCCGCGCCAAGGCCAATGTCGTCGGTCTGGTCGGCCTTGTGGAAAACATGCCCGACGGTCGCGCCTATCGCCCCGGCGACATCCTGAAATCGATGAAAGGCGACACGATCGAGGTCGTGAACACCGATGCCGAGGGTCGCCTGGTTCTGGCCGATGTGCTCTGGTACACGCAGGAAACCTATCAGCCGCGCGCCATCATCGACTTGGCGACCCTGACCGGCGCGGTGATCATCGCGCTTGGTCACGACAATGCGGGCGTGTTCTCGAACGACGACGCGCTGGCGGACCAGATCCTCTCCGCCGCTCAGGCCGAGGGAGAGGGCGCCTGGCGCCTGCCTCTGGGCAAGTCCTATGACAGCCTGATCGACTGCCGCCTGGCCGACATGAAGAACACCGGCGGCCGCGCGGCAGGCTCGATCACCGCGGCGCAGTTCCTGCAGCGCTTCGTGCGCGAGGGTCAGGCTTGGGCGCATATCGACATCGCGGGCGTGGCCCTGCCGCCGGGCGGGACCGACCTGGCCCCCAAGGGCGCGTCGGGCTGGGGGGTCATGACCCTCGACCGCCTAGTCCGCGACACCTACGAGGCCCCGTGACCCGCAGGCCCACCCGCGCAACGCCCGCAAGCGGTGTACGCGCTGTGCACGCCCTGTGCACCGCCCGTGCCCGCCCTGTGCGCCCCCATCCCCAGCAATTGCTGGGGATGTCCGGCCCCTGGTCGCGCCCGGGTCACCGCGCAACGCACGCTGCCGTTGCAGGGGTGTTGCGCTGACATGGGCAAGGCGCTGTTCTATCACCTCACCCGCTCTCCGGCCGAGGCGCTTCTGCCGGTCCTCCTGACCAAGGCCCTCTCCGCCGGCTGGCGGGTGGAACTGCGCGCCCCCGACGCGGCCCGGCTGGACATGCTGGACCAGCAGCTGTGGCAGGGCGACGGCTTCCTGCCCCACGGCCTTGCGGGCGGCCCGCATGACGCGCGCCAGCCGGTGCTGCTGACCCTGCCGGACCAGCCCGCCGCCAATGCGCCCGCCTGCCTGATGGCGGTGGACGGCGTGCCCGTCACCGCCGATCAGGCGCAGGCGCTGGACCGCACCTGCATCCTCTTCGACGGCGGCGACCCGAATGCCGTGGCCCGCGCCCGCGACCAGTGGCGCCAGCTGACCGCCGCCGCCATCGAGGCCGAATATTGGTCCGAGGAATCAGGCCGGTGGGAGCGGAAACGCTAGGCTCCACCCCCACCACCGGGCACCGGCCTTCCGGGGGGTCCGGGGGGCTGGCAGCCCCCGGGCCACCGCCCGCGGCAACGCCCTCAGGCGTCTGCATGCCCCGCCAGCCGCGCATGCAGATCGGCGCGCGCCAGCCCGGCCTTGGGCCCCTGCAGGACCGCGCGCCCCCGCTCCATCACCAGGAACTGATCGCCCAGATCCCACGCGAAATCAAAGAACTGCTCGACCAGCACGATGGCCATGTCGCCCCGGTCGCGCAGGGCCGCGATGACCCGCCCGATCTGCGCGATGATGTTGGGCTGGATGCCCTCGGTCGGCTCGTCCAGCAGCAGGACCCGCGGCTTGGTGATCAGCGCGCGCGCGATCGCCAGCTGCTGCTGCTGCCCGCCGGACAGATCGCCGCCGCGCCTATGCGCCATCTCGGCCAGGACCGGAAAGCTCTCGAAGATCTCGTCGGGGATGCGCCGCTCCGCGCGGGGCAGGCAGGCGAACCCGGTCTCCATGTTCTCGCGCACCGTCAGCATCGGAAAGATCGCCCGGCCCTGCGGGACATAGCCCACGCCCATCCGCGCCATCCTCTGCGCCGACAATCGCCTCAAAGGCTTGCCGTCAAAGGAAATATCGCCGCCCGACCGGGGATGCCGCCCGGCCAGCAAGTTCATCAGGCTGGTCTTGCCCACCCCGTTGTTGCCCATCACGCAGGTGACCTCTCCGGGCCGCGCGACCAGGTCGATCCCGTGCAGGATCTGGCTGCCGCCGTAATGCAGGGTCAGGTTCTTTGCATCCAACATCTCATCGCCCCAGATAGACGTCGATGACGTCAGGATTGCGGGTCACGTGGTCCAGGCTGCCCTCGGCCAGGACCGAGCCCTGATGCAGCACCGTCACGCGGCAGTTCAGGCGGCGCACGAAATCCATGTCGTGTTCGACCACCACCACCGCCCGCGTCTCGGCCAGACGGCACAGCAGCGTCGTGGTCTGCTCGCGCTCGGCCAGGGTCATGCCGGCGGCGGGTTCGTCCACCAGCAGCAGGCGTGGCTCCTGCGCCAGCAGCATGCCGATCTCCAGCCACTGCTTCTGGCCGTGGCTCAGCTCTCCGGCCAGGCGGGGCAGCTGATCGGCCAGCCCGACCTCGGCCGCCAGCTCGGCCACGCGGGCGCCCGATTCCGCCGTGGGCCGCCAGCCCAGCACGGCAAAGGGGCTGCGATCGGCCCTCAGCGCCATGGTCAGGTTGTCGGCGACCGACTGGTCCTCGAAGACGGTGGGGCGCTGGAACTTGCGGCCGATCCCCTCGCGGGCGATCTGCGCCTCGTTCATCTTCAGCAGCGATTTCGACCCCTCGCCCCACAGAACCTCACCCGCATCGGGGCGGGTCTTGCCGGTGACGATGTCCATGAAGGTCGTCTTGCCCGCGCCGTTCGGCCCGATCACCGCGCGCAATTCGACCGCGTTGATGGAAAACGACAGGTTGTTGATGGCCTTGAACCCGTCAAAGGACTTGCTGATCCCGCTGACCTCCAGAAGCGCGCTCATGCCCGGTCTCCCCTGCGGCCCAACAGGTCGAACACCCCGGCGATGCCCTTGGGCGCGTACAGCGTGACCAGCACGAAGGACAGGCCAAGCGCCACCTGCCACCAGTCGACCCAGTTGACCACATAGCCCGGCAGGTGGATCGACGGCGCCCGCCCGCCCGTGAACCAGCTGGACAGCAGCGACACGACCACCGCACCGATCACCGCACCATACAGCCGCCCTCGACCGCCGATGGCCACCCAGACCGCCAAATAGATCGAGGCGATGGGCATCATCTCGGCCGGGTTGATGATCCCGGCCTGGGGGTAATACAGCGCCCCCGCCACGGCGGTGGTCATCGCGGCCAGGGTGAAGACGACCAGCTTGAACCCCTCGACCGGGTATCCCAGGAACCTCACGCGGGTCTCGTCATCGCGGATGGCGCGGACCACGCTGCCGAACTTGCCGCTGACCAGCCACGCGGCCAGCACGTAGAACAGCGCCAGCGCCGCGGCCGAGGCCCACAGGAACCACACCGACAGCGTCGCCTGATCGACATGGTCCAGCCCCGGCAGGTTCTGCAGGCCCGACAGGCCGTTATTGCCCCGGAACCCGCTGTCGTTCTGAAACAGCCACAGCGCCAGGGCCAGCGTCATGGCCTGGGTCAGGATCGACAGATAGACTCCGTTCACGTGGCTGCGGAAGGCCAGCCAGCCAAAGACCAGTGCCAGAAGCCCCGGCACCGCCAACACCAGGATCAGCTGCAGCGTCAGCGAATGCGCAAAACTCCAGACCAGCGGCAGTTCGGATGCGCCCACCACGCCAAAGATCTGGTTGGTGACCGCGTCCTGCAATTCCTGCGCGGTGGCGGGGATGGGCGATTGGGCCAGCTGGGCGGCCACGATGCCCTCGGTCCGGGCATACATCAGCCATTGCCCGATCATGTAGCCGCCAAGCGCAAAGAACGCCATCTGCCCGAGGGACAGAATGCCCAGATAGCCCCACACCAGGTCCATGGCGACGGCGGCCAGCGCCAGGCACAGCGTCTTGCCCAGCACCTTGATCATCGACGTGGGCACAGCGCCCGTGCCGTAAGCCTGGCTGAGCAGGGTGACCGCGACGGTGAACACCGCCAGCCCGGCCAGCACGACCAGGACCGAAGGGTTGCGCAGGATGAAAGGCGTTCGCGTCATGGTGTCAGACCTCGGCCGCGCGGCCCTTTTGCGGGATGATCCCACGGGGCCGGAACTGGATGAAGATGATGATGAACAGGATCATGAAGGTCTGCGCCGCGAGCGTGTTGCCGGGGTTGAAGCTTTCGATGACCTTGGACAGCCCGCCGATCAGCGTGGCCCCCGCCAGCGTGCCCCAGATGTTGCCCACGCCCCCTACGACCACGGTCATGAAGCTTTGCACGATGTATTGCTGGCCGATTTCCGACGTGACCTGCGCGAAGAGACCGATGGCCACGCCCGCGATGCCCGCGATGCCCGACCCCAGGCCAAAGGTCATCATGGCGATGCGGTCGGGGTTGATGCCCATGCTGGCCGCCATGCCGGGATTCTGGGTGACCGCGCGGACCTCAAGCCCCAAGCGCGTGCGCTTCATGATGAACAGGAACAGCGCCAGGAACAGCAGCGCCAGCACAAAGATCGCCACCCGGATCGAGCTGATGCCGATCACGTCGTTGATGGTGATCGACCCCTCCAGCCAGGCGGGCGCGGTCAGGGGGCGGGCCTGCGTGCCAAAGATGTTCTTGGCCAGCTGCTGCAGGGCGATGGACACGCCGAATGTCGCCAGCAGCGTCTCCAGCGGGCGATGCGCCAGATGCCGGATCACCAGCCGGTACAGCACCACCCCCGCCAGCGCCGTCACCGCAAAGGCCAGCGGCAGCGCCACGACCAGCGACAGGGTGCGGTCCGCGATGACCGTCTGGACCGTATAGGCGGTATAGGCGCCCATCATGATGAATTCGCCATGCGCCATGTTGATGACGCGCATGACGCCAAAGGTCACGGCTAGCCCGATCGCCGCCAGGAAATAGATCGAGGCCAGCGACAGCGCGTCCAGTCCCAGATCGATGCCGCGCATCGCCCCAAGGCGCACCTGCGCGCGGATCTGGGCGGCCTTGGCGGCCTCCGTCACCGCCGCGTCGGGTTCGACATGGATGTCGTAGAAACGGTTGGCCTCCAGCGCGGCCTGGGCCTCGGTCTCGGTCGCGGCGGGGGGGACGGCGCCTGCGGCCTCCAGCGCCTCATAGGCGCGGTCGCGGGCGGCGGGGTCGGACAGGGTCGCGACGGGCACACCCCCCACCGCACCGTCGGTGATGTTGGCGGCCAGGGCGGCGCGCTGATCGGCCCGTGACAGGGGCGGCTGCAGCAGGCTCTGGCGGACCAGCTGGGCCAGCGCGGCCTCGCGGGGCAGGGCGTCGCTGCCGGGGGTCAGCTCGCGCGCGACATTCGCGCCTGCGGGCGGTTCGGGGGCGGCCAGGGGCTGGGTCGCCAGCAGCGGGTTCAGGACGCCGCGGAAATCCAAGCCGACATCGCCGGCCATCTGCTCGATCGCCGCGACGCGGGCGGCGCTGTCGGGGTCGAACTGGATGGTCAGCAGCCGCTCCATCCGGGCCTTGCGCGCGGCCAGGGCGGGGTCGGGGTCGTCCAGCGCTGCGCGCAGGGCTGTCAGCTGTTCCGCATCACCGCCGCGTGCCAGCGAATCCAGCGCGGCGCTGCGACGGCGCGGGTCGGGGTCGGTCAGCGCGCCCGCGACCAGCGCCTGTTCGATCACGCCGCGCACGCCGGAATTGGGGCGCAGCATCTGCGGGGTCGCCGTCACGGGCGTCCCGGTCACAGCATCGGTCACGCGGTCGCCATCGACGATCACCGCGCGGCCATCGGCCAGCCCCAGATTGCGGTCGGCCCAGGCCTGCAGCAGGGCCAGCCCCTCGGGGCCGGTGGCCGCGATCTGGGCCACCAGCGGTTCGACCGTGCGCCGCGAGGGCTGTTCGATCTGGTCGATACTGCCCGCGATCACCGCGTCCAGCGCGGGATTGGCCAGCAGGGATGACGGCAGCAGCAGCGCAAGCGCGCAGGCGATCAGGCGAAGACGGGTCACGCGGGGGGTGTCCTTTGCGAAAGAGGCCGGGCGGCACGCACCGCCCGGCTGTCGGGATCAGTAGTTCGACTGAACCTGCACGCAGCTTTCGGTCTCGGTGTTCCACATGCCGCAGCCCTTGCCCGGCCAGTCGGCATCCAGCACCGCCGATTCGGGCAGGAAGTCGGTCCAGGCGTCGCCCGCGACCGGTTCGGTCTGGCTGACGATGTCGAACTGGCCATCCTCGCGGATCTCTCCGATCAGGACGGGCTTGGTGATGTGGTGGTTGGGCAGGACGGTCGCGGTGCCGCCGGTCAGGTTCGGAACCTCGACGCCGACGATGGCCTCAAGGACCGGGTCCACATCGGTGGTGCCCGCGGCCTCGACCGCCGCGACCCATGCGTTGAAGCCGATGACGGTGGCCTCCATCGGGTCGTTGGTCACGCGGTTCTCGTCGCCGGTGAAGGCCTTCCATTCCTCGATGAAGGCGGTGTTTACGTCCGATTCGGCGGTCTGGAAGTAGTTCCAGGCCGCCAGGTGGCCGACCAGGTTGGCGGTATCCAGGCCCGACAGCTCCTCCTCGCCCACGGAAAACGCCATGACCGGGATGTCGTCCGCCGACACGCCCGCCGCCGCCAGCTCCTTGTAGAAGCCCACGTTCGCGTCACCGTTGATGGTCGACACGACGCCGACCTTCTTGCCGCCCGCGCCAAGCGCCACGACGTCGGACACGATCCGCGACCAGTCCGAATGGCCGAAGGGGGTGTAGTTGACAAAGATATCCTCGGCCGCGACGCCGTTATCCTTCAGATAGGCGTCCAGGATGTTGTTTGTGGTGCGCGGATAGACATAGTCCGTGCCCAACAGCGCCCAGGATTCGACGCCCAGCTCCTCCATCATGTAATCGACGGCCGGGATCGCCTGCTGGTTGGGCGCGGCGCCGGTATAGATGACGTTTTTCGACGATTCCTCGCCCTCGTACTGGATGGGATAGAACAGCAGGCCGTTCAGCTCCTCGATCACGGGCAGGACCGACTTGCGGCTGACGCTGGTCCAGCAGCCGAAGATCGCATCGACCTCACTGACGGTCAGCAGCTCGCGCGCCTTTTCGGCGAACAGCGGCCAGTCGGAGGCCGGATCGACGACCACCGCCTCCAGCGGGCGGCCCAGCACACCGCCCTTGGCGTTCTGCTGTTCGACCAGCATCAGGACGGTGTCCTTCAGCGTGGTCTCGGAAATCGCCATCGTGCCCGACAGCGAGTGCAGCACGCCGATCTTGATCGGCTCGCCTTCTTGGGCATGGGCGGTGTGGGCCAGCGTCAGGGCGCTGGTCATCATCAGGATCTTGGTCAGCTTGGTCATCGTTACCCTTTTCCCCCCGGCACGTTGGCCGGTGTCCCTGTTGTCCTTGGGAAGGCGCGCGGCCTTCGCATGTGCAGAAAGAGGGGAAAATCGGGCAGTTGGACAGGATTTCAGCAGTCCGTGGCCGCCCCGCGCAGCCGGTGGCGCGGCCTTGGGCAGCGGGCGGGGCAGATGCCCGCCCGCCGGGCAGTGTCAGGCCGCGCGGGGCGCAAGCCCGCCCTGTTCGATCAGGAAATCGACGATGGCCTGCACGCCGTGGCCGTGGCGCAGCTGGGCCATGACCACGGGGCGCGTGCCCCGCGCCTCATGTGCATCCTTTTCCAGCAGAACCGCATCGACGCCGACATGCGGGGCCAGATCGGTCTTGTTCACCACCAGCAGGTCGGAGCGCGCCAGACCCGGGCCGCGCTTGCGCGGGATGTCCTGCCCGGCGGCCGTGTCGATCACATAGATGGTCAGGTCGGCCAGTTCCGGGCTGAAGGTCGCGGCCAGGTTGTCGCCGCCCGATTCGATCAGGATCAGCTCCAGATCCGGAAAGGCCGCGTTCAGATCGGCGATGGCGGCCAGGTTGATGCTGGCATCCTCGCGGATGGCGGTGTGGGGGCAGCCGCCTGTCTCGACGCCCCTGATACGGTCCACGGGCAGGACCTGGGCGCGCATCAGCGCCTCCGCGTCCTCGCGGGTATAGATGTCGTTGGTGATGACCGCCATCGACAGGCGGGGGGCCAGGGCGCGGGCGATCTGTTCGGTCAGCGTCGTCTTGCCGGCGCCGACGGGACCGCCGATGCCGACGCGGAGAGGGCCATGCTGGCTCATGAACGAAAGATCCTTGTGGTCATGGTTTCGTGGCGCATGGCGGCAATGTCTGCCCCCCATGCGGCGCTGGCAAGGTCGGCCTCGGTCGCGTCGGCCGCCCGCATCGCGCGCAGCAGGATGCGGGGCTGCAGGGCGGCCAGCATCTGCTGCCCCTGCATCGGCCCAAGCGGCAGGAACCGCACCGCCGCACTGATCAACGCCGCCGCCTGCGCCTGCAGAAAGGCCGCGATGATCTCGGGCGCGGGCAGGGGCATCGCGGCACAGGCACGGCCCATGGCGACGGGCAGGGCCACGGGCGCCTGCGGCTGCCCGGTCAGCGCGGCCATGTTGGCGGCAAAGGCCGCGCCCTGTTCGATGGTCTCCTGCAGGCGCTGGCTGGTCATGCAGGCGGCGCGGGCCAGATCGTCCAGTTCCGCGTGATCGGCGCGGCGGCGCAGAGACAGCGACAGCAGCACGGCATCGGACCAGCCCGCGCCGTGATCCAGCCAATCGGCCAGCCACTGCGCCAGCGTTGCCTGCGTCACCCAGCCCGAATCCATCGCGTATTCCAGCCCCTGCGACCAGGCAAAGCCGCCCACCGGAAAGGCGGGCGACAGCAGTTGCGACAGCTGCAGGCGGGCGGCCTCAGGCGTGGTCATGCGCGTGGCTGTGGTGTCCCGCATGCGCGTGACTGTGGCTTTCCGCATGGGCATGCGTGTGTTCGCCCGCGCCATGGGGGTGGTGCGTGGCGGGGCCGTGGTCATGGCCAAAGGTGCGACCGTGGCCATAGGCGCCGCCTTCGGGGCGGAACGGCATGTCCTTGCGGCACAGGTCCGCGCCCAGTTGTTTCAGCATCGCCTCCAGCACGTGATCCTGGCGGATGATCAAGCGGTCGGCCTCGATCCGGCAGGGGGTGTGGCGGTTGCCGATGTGCCAGGCCAGCCGGGGCAGGTTGCCGCGGATGACCAGCACCGGTTCAGGCGCCGCGCGCACGACGATCTGGCGGCCGTCCGACAGCTCGAACGCGTCGCCGTCGTCCAGGCTGGTGACCTCGGGCAGGTCGACCATGAAGTCGCCCCCCTCGCAGGACAGGCGCTTGCGGCGCAGCAGGCGGCCTTCGTAATCCAGGCTGACCTCGGCGTCGAAGGGTGCCGGGGCGTTGCGGATGATGGAATGTGCAGTGGCGATCATGGTGGGTCCTCCCTCTCAGAAGAGGAAATAGCGCTGTGCCAGCGGCAGTTCCGTCGCGGGCTCGCAGGTTAACAATTGTCCATCGGCGCGGACCTCGTAGGTCTCGGGATCGACCTCGATCGCGGGCATGGCGTCGTTCATCGCCATGTCGCGCTTGCCGATGTCGCGGGTATGTTCGACAGCGATCAGGGTTTTCGACAGACCGCTTGCGGCCCCGGCCTCCAGCCCCGCGCGGGACACGAACAGCGCCGAGGCGCGGCGGTTGTGCCCCCACATGGGCCGCGAAAAGATCGGCTGCACCGGGATCGAGCCATTTGGATCGCCCATCTGCGCCACGCTGATCTGCCCGCCGACCAGCACCATTTCCGGCTTGGCCGCAAAGAAGGCGGGCGACCACAGGACCAGATCAGCGCGCTTGCCAGGGCTGATCGACCCGATATGGGCGCTGACCCCATGCGCGATGGCCGGGTTTATCGTGTATTTCGCGATGTAGCGGCGGGCGCGGATGTTGTCGTTCTGGCCCTGTTCGTCCGGCAGACGACCGCGCTGCTGGCGCATCTTGGACGCGGTCTGCCAGGTGCGGATGATGACCTCTCCGATCCGGCCCATCGCCTGGCTGTCGGACGAGATCACGCTGAACGCGCCCAGATCATGTAGGATGTCCTCGGCCGCGATGGTCTCCTTGCGGATGCGGGATTCGGCAAAGGCCACGTCTTCGGGGACGCGACGGTCCAGGTGGTGGCAGACCATCAGCATGTCCAGATGCTCCTCGACCGTGTTGGCGGTATAGGGGCGCGTGGGGTTCGTGGACGAGGGCAGCACGTTCGCCATACCGACCATGCGGATGATGTCGGGGGCATGCCCGCCGCCCGCGCCTTCGGTGTGATAGGCGTGGATGGTGCGCCCGCCGATCGCGGCCATCGTGTCCTCCACGAACCCCGATTCGTTCAGCGTGTCGGTGTGGATCATCACCTGCACGTCCATTGCGTCGGCGACGCCCAAGCAGGTGTCGATGGCCTTGGGCGTGGTGCCCCAATCCTCGTGCAGCTTCAGCGCGCAGGCGCCGGCGCGGACCTGTTCCTCCAGCGGCGCCTTGATGCTGGCATTGCCCTTGCCCGCGATGCCGATATTGACCGGCAGGTCGGCGCAGGCCTCCAGCATGCGGGCGATGTGCCACGGCCCCGGTGTGCAGGTCGTGGCCAGAGTGCCATGCGCGGGGCCGGTGCCGCCGCCAAGCAGGGTCGTGACGCCCGAATGCAGTGCGTGGTCCACCTGCTGCGGGCAGATGTAGTGGATGTGGCAGTCGAAGCCGCCGGGCGTCAGGATGCGGCCTTCGCCCGCGATGATCTCGGTGCCGGGGCCGATGATCAGTGTCACGCCAGGTTGGGTGTCGGGGTTGCCCGCCTTGCCGATGCCCGCGATGCGCCCGTCCTTGAGCCCCACATCGGCCTTGATGATGCCCTGGTGGTCAAAGACCACGACGCCGGTGATGACAGTGTCCATCGCGCCGCCCGCGCGCGTGACCTGAGATTGGCCCATGCCGTCGCGGACGACCTTGCCGCCGCCGAACTTGACCTCCTCTCCGGGGATGGTCAGGTCGCGTTCGACCTCGATGATGATCTCGGTATCAGCTAGGCGGATGCGGTCGCCGGTGGTGGGACCGTAAAGCGCCGCGTAATCGGCGCGGGACAGCGTCGTCACAGCGCACCCCCGATCTGGCCGCGAAAGCCATGCACGATGCGGTCGCCCGCATAGCCCACCAGCGTGACCTCGCGCGACTGGCCGGGCTCGAACCGCACGGCGGTGCCTGCGGGAATGGCCAGGCGCATGCCGCGCGCGGCGCTGCGGTCGAACTCCAGCGCGGCGTTGGTTTCGGCGAAATGGTAATGGCTGCCGACTTGGATGGGCCGGTCGCCGGTATTGGCGATCATCAGCGTGATCGTCGCGCGCCCGTCGTTCAGCGCGATCTCGCCATCGGCGGGGAAAATCTCACCGGGAATCATGTCACGCCACCGCCAGCGCGACGCCCGCCAGCGCGGTGCCGCCGCCCAACACGCGCAGCTCCAGCCCGCGCGACAGCAGGCGGCCAAAGGCGATGCCCGCCAGATGCAGCGCCATCGTCGCCAGCGCAAAGCCCGCCGCATAGAGTGGCAGGCCGGTCGCCGGACCCTCGGCCCCATGCGCCCAGCCATGCGCCGCGCCAAAGACCGCGACCATCGGCAGCAGCGCCGCCATCGGCAGGCGCGCGGCCATCGCGACCAGCACGCCCAGGATCACGACCGAGGCCAGGATCATCGGCTCGACCGCCGGAAAGCCCATGCCGCCCGCGCCCACAGCCCCGCCCGCAAGCATCGCGCCCACGAAGGTCACCGGCAGCGCCCAGACCGCGCGCCCGCCCAGCTGCGCCGCCAGCAGGCCAAGCGCCACCATCGCCAGCAGGTGATCGGCGCCCCCGACCGGGTGGGCCAGCCCGTGCATGAACTGTGCCTCATCGTGGACATGGCCGGGATGGGCCAGCGCGGCCGAGGGCAGCAGGATGGCGGCAAGCGTCAGGGGTTTCATCAGGGCGTTCATTCTGCGGCCTCGCGGATGGGGTGGTGGACGGTGACCAGCTTGGTCCCGTCGGGAAAGGTCGCCTCGACCTGGACGGATTCGATCATGGCGGGGATGCCGGGCATGCACTGATCTGCGGTGATCACATGCGCGCCCGCCTGCATCAGGTCGGCGACGCTGCGGCCGTCGCGCGCGCCCTCGACCACGTAATCGGTGATCAGGGCGATCGCCTCGGGGTGGTTCAGCTTGACGCCGCGGGACAGGCGCCCTCGGGCGACCATGGCGGCCACCGAGACCAGCAGTTTCTCGCGTTCGCGGGGGGAAAGGTTCATCGTCAGACCTGCCAGATGCGGGGAAGGGGATCGGGGCGCAGCACGCGCAGCAAACGGTTGATTTGCCTCCGCAGCGGCCAGCCATCGGCGGCCAGCAGGCGGATGACCAGGCGTCCGGGGGGCGCGCTGGCGGCGGCGGTCACGCCGGGTTCGTCCAGAACGGCGCGGGCGGCGGCCAGCCGGTCGGGCGCGTCATCCGCGATCATCGCCAGCGTGGCCAGCGCGGGGGCAGCGCCGGTCAGGGCGGGGCCTGCAAGACGGGCCAGCGCGTCATCGTCCAGCGCCAGCGCGTCGTGATGGATCACGCGACCCGCGCGGCGCACCACGCGGCGGTCGCGCAGGTGCAGGCGGGTCGGGCGTTCGCCCATCGCCAGGCGGCCCAGGACCAGCATCTCCAGCAGCAGGCAGCCCGCGCCGGGGGCCAGGTCCACGGCGGTGTCCCGCTCCAGCCGGGCATTGTCGTAGAGGATCGTCTCCTGCGGCAGCCAGTCCAGCCAGCCCCCCGCCCCCACGCTCAGCGCGACCGACGCCCGCGCGGGTGCGCCCGTCGCGCGATAGGCGCGTTCGGCGGTCTGGCTGGTGGCCAGCGCCCGCGTGCCCGCCCGCAGATCGACGGCAAAGGACAGCCGGTCGCCCGATGCCAACCCCCCGGAGGTGTTCAGGAACACGATCTCGGGCAGGCCCGCGGTCATGCGGGGCAGCATCGCCTTGGCCGAGCCGCGCTGTGCCAGGTCGATCAGGCCGCGCGGTCCCATGACCACATGCGCCGCCCCTTGGCTGCGCTGCATGCGGATCGCTGTGGCACCGGTGTCGAACATGCAGGCAAGGGGCGCCGCGCCGGGGGCAAGGTCAATCGCCGCGGGGGGGATTCCTGCCATGCGGACAGGCAGGATGCGGCGTTCTGCCTGCGGATTAGGCAGGATGCCCGTCGCTGCGGCGGTCCCTGCGTGGCGCTACTCCGCCAGCGCGTGCAGCAGGCGGCGGCGGGCGGGGGGAATGGCGCGGATCTCGACCCCGGTAAAAACGTGCATGGTCTTGAGCGCGTGGTCGACCACCGCATGGTCGCTGACCCAGCCCCCCATCGCCAGATAGCTGCGCAGCAAAGGCGGCATCGCGGCCATGGCCTGCCGGGGGTCGGGCTGTCGCAACCGCAACGCACGGGCAAAGCGGAACACGTCCGGCGCCTTGACGCGCGGCCACCAAGCGCGCGGCGCCAGGTGGCGGTCCTTGAGCATGGCAAAGGCCTCGGCATGGGCCTCCGGCTCACAACCGGTGAAGCTGGAGCAGCCGAACAGCATCTGCGCCCCCGATTCGTCGATAAAGCGCGTCAGCGCCCCCCAGGCCAGCCGGATCACGTCGGGGTCGTGACAGTCGGGATGCAGGCAGAACCGCCCCATCTCGACCATGGGGCCGTCGAACCGGCCAAGCGCCGCCAGATCATAATAGCGGGCCGAATAGCTGCGCGCGATCTGGCTGCCATCCGCCAGCGGCAGGAACCGAAAGCTGCAGACCAGCTGGCCGGTCTGGACATCCTCGATCAGCATGTGGCTGCAATCGGCGTCCAGCTCGTCCAGCTCCAGCGCGTGACCGTCGTCGGGGGTGCCGGTGCGGGCGACGAAGGCCAGCCAGCGCAGCCGCTGAGAGGCGCGCAGGTCATCGGGCGTATCGGCCAGGCGGGCGCGGTATCGGCCCTTGCAGTACGGTTGCATCGCGCGACCCCCGGTCTGTGTCGCGCCACCATAATCCGTTCATGTGTCGAAATCACGAACAGCCTTGCGGGTCGGGCCGGGAAAGATGCCCGGCTGCTGCGCCGCCGGGCAGAGCGCTCAGTCCAGGCGGTCGCCCAGCACGTCCTCGACATAGATGCGGCGGATCAGCAGCATCGCCACGATCAGCAGCGGCGTGGCCAGGATCACCGCGATCAGACCGAACAGCGACCCGATGCCGACGATGGCCAGAATGGTCAGCGCGGGCGGCAACTGCACGGCATAGCGCTGGATCAGGGGCATCAGCACCTCGCCCTCGAACAGCTGGATGATGGTGAACAGGATCGCCACATAGATCGCCGTGTCCAGCCCCTGCGGGGCCGAGACGACGACCGCGATCGCCCCTGAGAAGAACGGCCCGATGATCGGCACGATGTTGGTCAGGCCCGCGATCACCGCCAGGATGAAGGCCAGCGGCACGTCCAGAAGCCACAGCCCGATCCCGGCCAGCAGTGCCACGACCAGCATGTCGACCGCCTGTCCCGCCATCCAGCGGCCCAGATTGGTCCCCAGCTCGTCCAGGATCTGCGCGGCGCGGCCACGGCGGCGCAGCGGGACCAGCCGGATCGCCCCGGCGCGGTACAGGTCCGCCTCCATCGCGACATAGAGCGACAGGATCAGCAGCACGAAGACCGATGACAGGCTGCCCAGCACCGAATTCAGCCCGCCCAGCACCATCGAGAACACGCCCGGCAGACGCTCGGCCAACTGGGCGGCGTTCTCGCCCATGGTGGAGGCCTCCTCTCCGTCCTGGATCTGCTCGATCACGGTGTCGGCCATGGGCAGCGACTGCAGCCAGTCCTGCACTGCGTCCCAGGATTGGGGCAGGGCAGAGATCAGCTCGCGGAACTGTTCGGCCACGGCGGGACCGGCCAGCCGCACCAGCAGCACCACCGCCCCCACCACGCCCAGAAGCACGACCAGCACCCCCAGCTTGACGTTCAGGCCCAGCAGCCGGTTCAGCCCGCGCGCCCCGGCCCTGAGCGCGATGGCGATCAGGATCGCGCCAAAGGCCATCAGCAGCAGGTCCGACCAGAGCCAGGCCGCCGCCAGGATCACCAGGATCGTGACCGCCGTCACGATCGTGCCGGGGGTGATCGCGGTGCGGGGCGGCAGCGCGGCATGGGGGGACGGGGCGGCCGGCGTCGGGGCCGGATGAAGGTCTGTCATGGTCGCTCCTGCTGGGTTCGGGGGAACAAGGCCCTTGGGGCGGGCGGGGTTCCGCCGATGCCGCGTGGCTTGCCGCAGGCGGGCAAGCCTGCTAACCGGACCCCGATCATATTCAGCGCGGGTTTTCCCGCCAACAGACAAGGTGACCATCATGGCGATCGAACGCACCCTTTCCATCATCAAGCCCGACGCGACCCGCCGCAACCTGACCGGCAAGATCGCCGCCAAGTTCGAGGATGCCGGCCTGCGCATCGTCGCGTCCAAGCGCATCCACCTGTCGCCCGCCCAGGCCGGCAAGTTCTATGAAGTCCACAAGGACCGCCCCTTCTATGGCGAGCTGGTCGAGTTCATGGCCTCCGAGCCGGTCGTCGTGCAGGTCCTGGAGGGCGAGAACGCCATCGCCAAGAACCGCGAAGTGATGGGCGCCACCAACCCGGCCAATGCCGATGAGGGCACCATCCGCAAGGAATTCGCGCTGTCCATGGGCGAGAACTCGGTCCACGGTTCGGACGCCGCCGACACCGCCAAGGAAGAGATCGCGTTCTTCTTTTCGGGTCTGGAACTGGTCGGCTGAGGCCCATCCGGTCCGACTGATCGTCTGCAAAGGGGCCCCTGCGGGCCCCTTTTCTTTGCGGATGCGGCATGGGCTGTCGGTTGCGGCAGGGGGCGGCACGGGCTATGCCGGGCGGCAACGCAACGATTTCAGGGGGGTGCCATGCGGGCATTCGTGTTTCCGGGGCAGGGCGCGCAGACCATCGGCATGGGGCGCGAGCTGGCGCAGGCCTATCCGGCCGCGCGCGCGGTGTTTGACGAGGTCGACGAGGCGCTTGGCGAGCGTCTGTCGGCGCTGATCTGGGAGGGGGATGCCGACACGCTGACCCTGACGCAGAACGCCCAGCCCGCGCTGATGGCGACCTCGATCGCGGCGTTCCGCGCGCTGGAGGCCGAGGGGTTCGGCATCACTGATGCGAGCTTTGTCGCGGGCCATTCCCTGGGCGAGTATTCGGCGCTGTGCGCGGCAGGGGCGCTGACCCTGTCGGATACCGCGCATCTGCTGCGCCTGCGCGGACAGGCCATGCAGGAGGCCGTCCCGGTCGGCATCGGCGCGATGGCCGCGATCCTGGGCCTGGATTTCGAGACCGTGGACCGCATCTGCCGCGAGATCGGCGGCGAGGAGGTCGTGCAGGCCGCCAATGACAACGACCCCGCGCAGGTGGTCATCTCGGGGCACAAGGGGGCGGTCGAGGCCGCGGCCGAGGCGATGAAGGCCGCGGGCGCCAAGCGGGCGCTGATGCTGCCGGTGTCGGCGCCGTTCCATTCGGTGCTGATGCAGCCCGCCGCCGCGGTCATGGCCGATGCGCTGGCGGGCGTGGACATCCAGGCCCCCGCCGTGCCGCTGATCGCCAATGTGCGCGCCGAGGCCGTGACCGAGCCCGGCGCCATCCGCCGCCTGCTGGTCGAGCAGGTGACCGGCACCGTACGCTGGCGCGAGTCGGTCGCGAACATGGCCGATGCCGGCGTCACAGAGTTCTGGGAGATCGGCGCGGGCAAGGCGCTGTCCGGGATGATCAAGCGGATCGCCAAGGACGCGGCGGTGCGCAATGTCGGTGCGCCGGGCGATCTGGCGGTGCTGAAGGGGTGAGGGCGGACCGGGGCGCTGCCCCGGACCCCGGGATATTTTCATGAAGAAGAAAGGGCGGCTATGTTCGATCTGACGGGAAAGACCGCGCTGGTGACGGGCGCTTCGGGCGGGATCGGCGGCGCGATCGCCGAGGCGCTGCATGCCGCGGGCGCGACGGTGGCGCTGTCGGGCACGCGCGAGGAGCCACTGCGCGATCTGGCCGAGAGGCTGGGCGCGCGGGCGCATGTGGTGACCGCGAACCTGGGCGATGCGGAATCGGTCCTGGCCCTGCCCAAGGCTGCGGCCGAGGCGATGGGGTCTGTCGACATCCTGGTCAACAATGCCGGGATCACGCGCGACAACCTGTTCATGCGCATGTCGGATGACGAATGGGCGCAGGTTCTGGACGTGAACCTGACCAGCACCTTCAAGCTGTCGCGGGCGGTCCTGCGCGGCATGATGAAGGCGCGCTGGGGGCGGATCGTCAACATCACCTCGGTCGTGGGGGCCACGGGCAATCCGGGGCAGGGCAACTATGCCGCCGCCAAGGCCGGTGTGGTCGGCATGTCCAAGTCGCTTGCCTATGAGGTTGCCAGCCGCGGCATCACCGTGAACTGCGTGGCGCCCGGGTTCATCGCCACCGCGATGACCGACAAGCTGACCGAGGATCAGAAGGGCAAGATCCTGACCCAGATCCCGGCGGGGCGCATGGGCGGTCCTGAGGAGATCGCCGCGGCGGTCCTGTATCTGGCCAGCCCCGAGGCGGGCTATGTCACCGGGGCCACGCTGCATGTGAATGGCGGCATGGCGATGGTCTGACCTCTGTGCAGCGCCGCCACGCGGGGCATTAACCCATGCGAAAGCGGTTGCATGAGGGTTCATGGGTGCTATATCCCCGCCTTTAGCAGCAGGGGAACCGCCCTGGGCTGAACCGGACCGTCGTGTCCGCGAAAAACTGGGCGGATGCCCGCGAGAATGAGGATATGACATGAGCGATATCGCTGATCGCGTGAAGAAGATCGTGGTCGAGCACCTGGGTGTCGACGAGGACAAGGTGGTCGAGACCGCTTCGTTCATCGACGATCTGGGTGCCGACAGCCTCGACACCGTCGAGCTGGTCATGGCGTTCGAGGAAGAGTTCGGGATCGAGATCCCCGATGACGCCGCCGAGACCATCCAGACCGTCGGCGACGCGGTGACCTTTATCAAGGGCGCGGTCTGATCCGACCCGACCGACCGCGCAGCCTGCGTGGTGGACATGACGGCGCCCCCGCAAGGGAGGCGCCGTTTTTCATGTCGCAGGAACCCCGCCGCCGCGATCCGTGTTGTCAGCGCGAACCCAAAGGAAAGGGAATCGCACGATGGCCGTGAACGTGAAGGGGCTGACCGACAACGCCCGCAAGACCGCTGTTTCCGAACTGAACGCCCGCCTGGCCGATGGACTGGCCCTGTCCATGGCCATCAAGCAGGCGCATTGGAACGTGAAGGGCATCAATTTCATCGCCGTGCACGAGCTGTTCGACACCGTCCACGCCAATCTGGAGGCGCATCTGGACGTCTTTGCCGAGCGGGTGCAGGTGCTGGACGGGGTGGCGATCGGCACCGCCGAGGCCGTCGCCAAGGCGTCCACGCTGAAGGAATATCCCACCGATCTGGTGAAGTCGGCCGACCACATCCGGGAAATCTGCGCCCGGATGCGCGATCACGGCGAAAAGCTGCGCGCCGCCATCGATGTCACCGACGAGGCGGGCGATGCCAACACGGCCGATATCTTTACCGCCGCCTCGCGGACGGCGGACAAGGATCTGTGGTTCCTGGAGAGCCATCTGGAATAGGATGGCGGAAACGGGTGACGCCTAGCGGCCCAGCTTGGCGTGCACCTCGTTCAGGTCGACCTCGGCCAGGGGCATCTTGTTGTCCGGGTTGTCGAAATCGTATTTGAACAGCTGGAAGTCGTCCTTGTAGATCTCCCAGATCAGGTGGCGCGACAGGTCGTCGAAATAGTCGCTGACCTTGTGCGCGCGCTTGGGGCCGTGCCCTTCGGATTCGTTGAAGCGGGGGACTTGCGTCAGATCGACCGGGACGGGTGTCTCAGCCTGGGCCAGGACCTTGTCCATGCCCTCGTTGAACGCCTCGGTGAAGAAGATCTGATCGTATCGGCCGCCATTCACGATGAAGGTCGAGATATGGCCCGACATGGCCGACCAGTGGATGTCCGGCTCCATCGGCTTGCGAAAGCGGACGGTGTCGCGCGCGAACAGCAGGAACCGGCGAAAGCTGGCGATCTGGTCGAAATCGAACCCGTTCTCGGCCGTGCCGACATCGATGCCATAGCGTTGGATCAGCTGCGGGACCAGGTTGCCGCGATAGCGGCGGCCGTTGCGCTGGATGCCGGCGATCTTGTCGAAGAACGACGACAGGATGCGCGCATAGGGGTTGCGGACGCAGGTGAAGGTCACCCCGGCATGGGCACGCACCGCACGCTCGATCGGGTCGTGGCTGTGGTCCTGGGCCCATTTGTGCATGCCGTCGGTCGAATCATGGATATCGCCGTCGAAGAACCGACCGTGGTCGGAGTAGAACATGATCTGGCCGATCGTGGAACATGCGCATTTCGGCACGACCCGATAGATCATGCTTTCGCTTTCCGTCATCCAAACGCCGGGAAACCCCATTCTGATACTCACTCCGTTCGCGCGCAGCGGCACTGAAAGGCAGCGTCGGCTGGCAGACCTGCTTGTCCCACCACAAAAATTGGTTACACACACAAAGCAAAACCGACAGACATTTTCAACGCCTTACGACCAATTGCGCGTAAACAGTCACCGGGGACCACGAAGACCATGGCACGCATCGCCTTCATCCTGTTGACGCACAAGGACCCGCAGGGGGTCATCGACCAGGCGCGCCGCCTGACCGCGACCGGCGATTTCGTGTCCATCCATTTCGACAAGCGCGCGCCCAAGGCATTGTTCCAGCAAATCCGGGACGCGCTTGGCGACCATCCGGGCGTGACCTTCGCGGCGCGGCGGGTGAAATGCGGATGGGGGGAATGGTCGCTGGTGGCCGCCACCCTGGAGGCGCTGCGCGCCGCCGAGGCGGCCTTTCCGCAGGCCACGCATTTCTACATGCTGTCGGGCGATTGCATGCCCATCAAGTCGGCGGAATTCGCCCATGGTTTTCTGGACGCCGAGGATTGCGACTATATCGAAAGCTTCGATTTCTTCGAGAGCGACTGGATCAAGACCGGCATCAAGAAAGAGCGCCTGATCTATCGCCACTGGTTCAACGAGCGCACGCACAAGTGGCTGTTCTATACCAGCCTGGAAATGCAGCAGAAGTTCGGCCTGGCGCGCCCCGTGCCGCGCGATCTGCAGGTGATGATCGGGTCGCAATGGTGGTGCCTGCGCCGCCAGACCGTCGAGGCCGTGCTGGAACTGATCAGCCAGCGCCCCGAGATCCCGCGCTTTTTCGCGACGACCTGGATCCCGGACGAGACCTTCTTTCAGACGCTGGTGTCCCATGTGGTGCCCAGAAAGCAGATCCGCACCCGCACGCTGACCTTTCTGATCTTCAGCGATTACGGGATGCCGGTGACGTTCTACAACGACCACTATGATCTGCTGCTGCGCCAGGACTACCTGTTCGCCCGCAAGATCAGCCCCGAGGCGCTGGACCTGCGCGCCCGTCTGGGGGCGTTGTGGCAGGCCGAGGGGCACGCCTTCAGCATCGCGGCCGAGGGGCGTCGGCTGTTCAGCTTTCTGACCGGGCGGGGGCGCATTGGCCGCCGCTTCGCGCCCCGGTTCTGGGAGACCGACAGCAGCCTGGGCGCCGAGCGCGTCGTCCAGATCGTGGTGGCCAAGAAATGGCACATCGCCAAGCGCCTGACCGCCGCCATCCGGGCCGCGACCGAGGTGCCCGCCGTCGATTACGTGTTCAACGAACAGGACGCCAACCTGCCCGACATGGGCGGCGTCGCCACATCGGTCGGCAAGCGCGAGCGGCATCGCCGCGCGCTGGTCAAGCTGATGTTCGAGCAGTTCTCCTCGGACCGGCTGGTGTTCTGCGTGGACCCCTCGGCGCTGAGCCTGATCACCGATTTCAACGCCGACCGCGCCGAGACGCGCATCCTGTTCGTCGACACCCGATTTGACGACGATTACGTGCGCGGCCATATGGGCCGGGTCGGGCTGATCAGCCCCGGCGCGCCGGCCGATATCGTGGACCGGCTGCTGCCCGTCGTGCGTTCGGACCTGGAGCACGAGGCCGACCGCCTCAAGGAGGCCGGGTTCCGCCATCTGGTCACCATCTCGGAAACCGCCGGGACCGACCGCAACGCGGCGGCGCTGGCGGCGTTTCTGGGGGTGAGCCCGGAACAGGCCCGCCACCTGGCCGAGACGCCGCATCTGTTTGCCGACTGAAAGGACGCCCCATGGCCTATGACGACACCAACATCTTCGCCCGCATCCTGCGCGGAGAGATCCCGAACGACACCGTCGCGGAAAACGATCACGCGCTGGCCTTTCGCGACATTGCGCCCAAGGCGCCCAGCCATGTCCTGGTGATTCCCAAAGGCCCCTATGTGGCCTTTGACGATTTCGCGGCCAATGCGTCCGAGGCCGAGATCGCGGGCTTCATGCGGCTGTGCGCGCAGGTCTGCGCAATGGAGGGGGTCTCTCTGGACCGCGGGCAGGGGTTCCGCGCCATCACCAATGCGGGCCGCGATGGCGTGCAGGAGGTGCCGCATTTCCACCTGCACATCCTGGGCGGTGCGGTGATGGGGCCCATGATCGGCGCGCGCGACTGAAGCCGGACGGCAGTCAGTTCCGGGTCAGCTCGACAAAGACATCCTCCAGGTCGGGCTGTTCGGTCGCCACGTCCAAGATCGGCACGCCCGCAGCGCGCAGCGCGTCCAGAATCTGGTCGGCGCGCAGGCGGGACGGGGGATAGGTGACGGCCAGCCGCCCGTCGGGGCGGATCTCGGAGCGGCAGCCCTGGGGCAGGGGCGGGACGGGGACGGCGCCGCCCGTGTCCAGCACCAGCGTCTTGCCATCGGTGCGCGACAGCAGGTCCTGGGTCGTCTGGCGCACCACCACCTGGCCGTGGTTGATGATGGCGATCTGATCGCACATCTGTTCGGCCTCCTCCAGGTAGTGGGTGGTCAGGATGATCGTCATGCCCTGTTCGTTCAGGCGGCGGACGTTTTTCCACAGCATTTCGCGCAGGGTGATGTCGACGCCGGCGGTGGGTTCGTCCAGCACCAGGATATGCGGGCGATGCACCAGCGCCTTGGCCAGGAGCAGCCGCCGCTTCATCCCGCCCGACAGGGAACGGGCATAGGCATTGGCCTGATCGGTCAGGCCCACCAGCGCCAGCAGCTCATCGGTCCATCGTTCGGATTTCGGCACGCCGTATAGGCCCGCCTGGACCTCCAGGCTGGCGCGGGGCGAGAAGAACGGGTCCATGTTCAGCTCCTGCGGCATGACCCCGATAGCGGCGCGCGACTGGCGCGGGTTCACGTCCTGGTCGAACCCCCAGATGGACACCCGCCCTGCGGTCTTGTTCACCAGGCCCGCAAGGATGTTGATCAGGGTGGACTTGCCCGCGCCGTTCGGGCCCAGCAGGCCAAAGATGCTGCCTGCGGGGATGGTCAGGTCGACACCCTTCAGCGCCTCCTTGGCGGGGGCGTTGCCCTGGGCGGCATAGGTCTTACGGAGACCCTGGATTTGGATGGCATCGGGCATGGGGCGTTCCTTAGCAGAGCTTGCGAAGGCAGGCGGCGCTGCGCTAATGGGGTTAGACCAGATGAAGCACGCCGCCACAAGAAGGCCAGCCATGACGCAGCACGTGACGCCCGAGACCCCGCTGTCGACCGAAACCGGACCCGAGGCGCTGAGCCGCCCGGCCCCGGTGACCGAGGTCGTGACCCGCTGGCGCGTCAGCTGCGACGGCGATGACGGCGCGGGACTGGGCCATCCGCGCGTCTGGCTGGCGATCAGCCCCGATCTGGGGTTCGTCGATTGCGGCTATTGCGACAAGCGGTTCGTGATCGACCGCGATCACGCCGGCGACGATCACTGACGACGAGATCGTCCCGACCCGCGTCGGTTTGCCGCCCCCCATCGAGGGGGCCGTCAAACCGGGGCGGCGCGGCCGCCCGGCGCATCGCCGCGGGCCTTGCCCTTGCCCCTGCAGCGGTCCGAGCAGTAGCGGACATTGTCCCAATCGCGTTCCCATTTCTTGCGCCACGCGAACGGCAGCCCGCATGCGGCGCAGATTTTCGTGGGCAGGTCGGATTTGCGGCGCATCTTTGGCATGGCGGTTCTGGGGCATCCTGCTGGAAGATCGGTCCCGGTCGTGGCACAAGGCGGCCCTGACCAGCAAGGATAGGTGATCATGGGCGAGCGTTTCGGCAAGGGCTGTCATCTGCATCTGATCGACGGATCGGCCTTCATCTTTCGCGCCTATCACGCGCTGCCGCCGCTGACGCGGAAATCGGACGGGCTGCCGGTGGGTGCGGTTGCGGGGTTCTGCAACATGCTGTGGCGCTATGTGCAGACCGATGACGGGCACACCGCGCCGACCCATGCGGCGGTGATCTTTGACCATTCCTCCAAGACCTTCCGCAACGAGATCTATCCCGCCTACAAGGCGCAGCGCCCCGAGCCGCCCGAGGATCTGCGCCCGCAATTCCCGCTGACCCGCGACGCGACCCGCGCCTTCAACATCGCCTGCATCGAGACGCAGGGGTATGAGGCCGACGACATCATCGCGGCCATGGCCTGCGCCGCGCGGAATGCCGGGGGCACCGCCACGATCATCAGCAGCGACAAGGACCTGATGCAGCTGATCGGCGATGGCGTCGACATGCTGGACCCCATCAAGAACAAGCTGATCGGCCCGGACGAGGTGTTTGAGAAGTTCGGCGTCGGTCCCGACCGCGTCGTCGACGTGCAGGCGCTGGCCGGTGACGCGGTCGATAACGTGCCGGGCGCGCCGGGCATCGGCATCAAGACCGCGGCACTGCTGATCCAGGAATACGGCGATCTGGAGACGCTGCTGTCGCGCGCCGAGGAGATCAAACAGCCCAAGCGCCGCCAGACGCTGATCGAGCATGCCGAGCAGATCCGCATCAGCAAGCGGTTGGTGCAACTGGATTGCGACACGCCTCTGGACGTGACGCTGGAGGCCCTTGAGGTGAAGGCGCCCGATGCGGACCGCCTGCTGGCCTTCCTGTCCGAGATGGAGTTCCGCACCCTGACCAACCGCGTGGCTGAGAGCCTGGGGGCCGAGGCTCCGGCGATTCAGGCCGCGCCGGTCAGCGATGCGCCCGCCGCCCCCGACCAGCCTGCGATCGACGTCGCGAGCTATGAGACCGTGACCACGCCCGAGGCCTTGGACGGCTGGATCGCCGCGATCCGCGAGGCGGGGCAGGTGGCCATCGACACTGAGACCACGGGTCTGGATGAGATGCAGGCCGATCTGGTCGGCATCAGCCTGGCGGTCGCGCCGGGGCGGGCCTGCTATATCCCTCTGGGCCATGTGGCGGGAGGGGACGACCTGTTCGGCCAATCCGCGCGGGTCGAGGGGCAGCTGGACCCAGCGACCGTCCTGGCTGCGCTGAAGCCGGTGCTGGAGGATGTCTCGGTCCTCAAGATCGGGCAGAACCTGAAATACGACTGGAAGATGCTGGCCCGCCATGGGGTTCGGATGGCCCCGGTCGCCGACACGATGCTGATGTCCTATGCCCTGAATGCGGGCACGCATAATCACGGCATGGACGAGCTGGCCGAACGCTATCTGGGCCACAAATGCATCCCCATCAAGGAGTTGATCGGGTCTGGCAAAAGCCAGATCCACTTCGGCCAAGTCGCTATCGACAAGGCCGCGCCCTATGCGGCGGAGGATGCGGATGTCACCCTGCGCCTGTATCAGCATTTCGCGCCGATGCTGCCGGTGGAGAAGGTCTCGACCGTCTATCACACGCTGGAGCGCCCGATGATCCCGGTACTGGCGGAAATGGAAATGGCGGGCATCCGCATCGACACGGATGTGCTAAAACGCATGTCGAACGTCTTCGCGCAGAAGATGGCCCAGCTGGAAGATGAGATCCACGGCCTGGCGGGCCAGAGCTTCAACATCGGCAGCCCCAAGCAGCTGGGAGAGATCCTGTTCGACAAGATGGGTCTGGCGGGCGGCAAGCAGGGCAAGACCGGGGCGTTCTCCACCAGCGCCGACGTGCTGGAGGATCTGGCCGCCGAAGGGCATGACCTGCCCGCGCGGGTGCTGGACTGGCGCCAGATCAGCAAGCTGAAATCGACCTATACCGATGCTCTGCCCACCTATGTGAATGCGGAAACGGGGCGGGTGCACACCAGCTATTCGATCACCGGGGCGCAGACGGGGCGGCTGTCCTCGACCGAGCCGAACCTGCAGAACATCCCGATCCGCACCGAGGAGGGGCGCCGCATCCGCCAGGCCTTCATCGCGCCGGACGGCTACAAGCTGGTCGCGCTGGACTATAGCCAGATCGAGCTGCGCATCCTGGCGCATGTGGCCGATATCCCGGCGCTCAAGCAGGCGTTCCGCGACGGCATCGACATCCACGCCATGACCGCCAGCCAGATGTTCGGCGTCCCCGTCGAGGGGATGGACCCCATGATCCGGCGCCAGGCCAAGGCGATCAATTTCGGGGTGATTTATGGCATTTCGGGCTTTGGGCTGTCGCGCAACCTGCGCATCCCGCGGGCCGAGGCGCAAAGCTTCATCGACACCTATTTCCAGCGTTTCCCCGAAATCCGCGCCTATATGGACAAGACCGTCGCCGATGCGAAACAGGACGGATATGTGACCACCCTGTTCGGGCGGCGCATCAACACCCCGGGCATCAACCAGTCCGGCCCCGCCGCAGGGGGCGCGCGGCGCGCGGCGATCAACGCGCCGATCCAGGGGGCGGCGGCCGACATCATCCGCCGCGCGATGATCCGTATGCCGGATGCCATTGCCGATCTGCCTGCGCGGATGCTGCTGCAGGTGCATGACGAACTGGTCTTCGAGGTCCGCGAGGATGCCGCGGACGATCTGATCGCCCGCGCCCGCGCCGTGATGGAGGGTGCGGCCGAGCCGTCGGTGCGGCTGTCCGTGCCGCTGGTCGTCGATGCGGGCCAGGGCGCCACCTGGGCCGAGGCGCACTGACCCAGGCTCAGACGGCGGCCGAATGCCCCCCTTCGGGGGCGGCATAGGCGTCCAGCGCCTGCGCGATCAGCCGCGTCAGGGGGCGTGCCTCGGGCGGGATGACCAGCGCGCCGTCGCGCAGCGCGACCGCCGGGCCGAACCGGTCCAGCAGCGGCGCCAGAATGCGGGCCTGCTGGTCCGGGGTCAGGCCGAATCGCGCCTGGATATCGGCGGGGTCGATGCGGAAATCGCACATCAGCGCCTCGATCATGCGGCCGCGCCAGCCGTCCTCGGGGCCGAAGGCATGGCCGCGTGTCACCGGCACGTGACCCGCGCGTACCGCCGCCAGCCAGGCCCCCGTCGCCGGCGCGTTCTGCGCATAGCCCTGCGGATAGCGCGAGATGGACGAGGCCCCCAGGCCCAGCAGAACCTCGGCTCCGTCATCGGTATAGCCTTGGAAATTGCGCCTGAGCCGCCCCTGATCGGCAGCCCGCGCCAGACCGTCAGCCGGTCGCGCGAAATGGTCGATGCCGATCTGGCGGAACCCGTCATCCAGGAACAGCGCCCGCGCCGTGTCGAACAGCGCCAACCGCGCCTCTCCGTCGGGCAGCGCGGCCTCGGGGATCATCACCTGCCGCCGCGACATCCACGGCACATGCGCATAGCCGTACAGCGCGACCCGGTCGGGCGACAGCGCCAGCAGCTTTTGCACCGTGTCGGCCATGCGCGCGCCGGTCTGATGCGGCAGGCCATAGAGGATGTCGGCATTCAGCCCGGCAATGCCGTGATCGCGAATCAGGTCGACCGCGCGGGCGGTCATCGCAAAGCTTTGCGGGCGGCCGATGCTGTCCTGGATCTGCGGGTCGAAATCCTGCACCCCGACCGAGGCCCGCGTCATCCCCGCCCGCACCAGGGCCGCCATCCGGGGGGCGTCGATCTCGGACGGGTCGATCTCGACCGAGAATTCGGCCCCCTCGCGGAACGGGAACGCCTCGTGGATAGCATCGGCCAGCAGGGCGATCAGCGCGGGCGTCAGCAGCGTGGGCGTGCCCCCGCCCCAATGCAGCCGCGACAGCGTGATGCCCTGCGGCAGCCGGGCGCGCAGCTGGCGCAGTTCGGTCAGCAGCGCCTGGACATAGTCCGCGACCGGCTTGAGGCTCTGGGTGCCCTGCGTGCGGCAGGCACAGAACCAGCACAGCCGCCTGCAGAACGGCACGTGCACATACAGCGACACGGGCGTGCCGGGGTCCAGCGCCTCCATCCAGCCGGCGACCACGGTGCCGTCCACGGTGGGGCGGAACTGGGTCGCGGGCGGATAGCTGGTGTAGCGGGGGGCCCGCGATTCAAACAGGCCCGTTCGTCTCAGTTGCGAAAGATGTTCCATGCGGCTATCACTGGGACAGGATGCGCACACCTGCCTTGACCCAGATCAACACGACGGATGCAGGGCATGGTGACATGCGCTGCGAGGACTGCCCCATCCGCTATCGCGCCGTCTGCGCCCAATGCGAGGGCGACGAGTTGGCCCTGCTGGAGCAAATGAAGTTCTATCGCAGCTATCAGGCCGGGCAGCCGATCATCTGGGAAGGCGACCGGATGGATTTCGTGGCCTCGGTCGTGACCGGTGTCGCCACGCTGACCCACACGCTGGAGGACGGGCGCACCCAGATGGTGGGCCTGCTGCTGCCAAGCGATTTCCTGGGCCGGCCGGGGCGCGACCATGCGGCCTATAACGCCACCGCCACCACCGATGTCGTGCTGTGCTGTTTCCGGCGCAAGCCGTTCGACCAGATGATGCGCCAGACCCCGCATATCGCGCATCGCCTGCTGGAGATGACCCTGGACGAGCTGGATGCGGCGCGCGAATGGATGCTGCTTTTGGGTCGCAAGACCGCGCGCGAGAAGATCGCCTCGTTCATCGCCATCATCGCGCGCCGTCAGGCCGCGTTGCACAAGAGCCGCCCCGGCGGGCGGATGCAGCTGGACCTGCCCCTGACCCGCGAGGCGATGGCCGATTATCTGGGCCTGACCATCGAGACCGTCAGCCGCCAGATCACCGCCCTGCGCCGCGACGGCATCATCGAGATGGCCGGCAAGCGTGAGGTGACCCTGCCCGATTACGACCGCCTGGTCGAGGAATCGGGCGATGACAGCGACGGCGGCACGCTGTCCTGAGGGCCGAGCGCCCCGGCTTTTCATCCCGGCACCGCTCTGCTAACAGGCGCCTTCCCGGTCGCAGCCTACCCGGGTCACAAAAACAAGGGTCACAGAATGCACACCACTCTCGTCTGCTCGGGCGGGCTGGACTCCGTCTCGCTTGCCCATGTCCTGGCCGCACAGGGTCGCCTGTCGCGGATCGTCAGCTTTGATTACGGCCAGCGCCACCGCAAGGAGCTGGATTTCGCGCGCACCTGCGCGACGCGCCTTGGGGTGCCCTTTCACCTGGTCGATCTGTCCGGCCTGGGGGCGGCGCTGTCGGGGTCGGCGCTGACCGATGATCTGGCCGTGCCCGATGGCCATTACGCCGAAGAGACCATGCGCGTCACGGTCGTCCCCAACCGCAATGCCATCATGCTGACCGTGGCCTTTGGCATCGCCGCGGCCAATGGCGACACGGCGGTCGCGGCGGCGGTCCATGGCGGCGATCACTTCATCTATCCCGACTGCCGCCCGGCCTTTACCGACGCCTTTGCCGCCATGCAGCGGGCGGCGCTGGACGGCTATGCCGATGTCGCGTTGGAGGTGCCTTTCGTCCATGCGACCAAGGCCGATATCGTGGCGGCCGGGGCGGGCGCCGGGACGCCCTTCGCGCAGACCTGGTCCTGCTACAAGGGCGGCGCGCGCCATTGCGGGCGCTGCGGCACCTGCGTCGAGCGGCGCGAAGCATTCCACCTGGCGGGCGTCGCGGACCCCACCGATTACGACGACGCCGATTTCTGGCAGGCGGCGGTCGCGGCCCATGCCGCAGGGGGGGCGTGATGTTCCGGATCAGCAAGGAGTTCCACTTCAGCGCCTCGCATCGGCTGGACCATCTGGCCCCCGACCATCAATGCGCGCGGCTGCATGGGCACAATTACATCGTCGTGGTCGAGCTGGCCGCAGCGGATCTGAACAGGGACGGCTTCGTGCGCGATTATCACGAGCTGGCGCCGCTGAAGGCCTATCTGGACGAAAGTTTTGATCACCGGCACCTGAACGACGTGCTGGACGTGCCCTCGACCGCCGAGAATCTGGCGCGCCACCTGTTCGACTGGTGCCGCGCCCGCTGGCCCGAGACCAGCGCCGTCAAGGTCAGCGAGACGCCCAAGACCTGGGCGGAATACCGGCCATGAAACCGCCCGAAAGACCCTTGCGCATCGCCGAGATCTTTGGCCCCACCATCCAGGGCGAGGGCGCGCTGATCGGCCAGCCGACGGTCTTTGTCCGGGCAGGCGGCTGCGATTATCGCTGTTCGTGGTGCGATTCGATGCATGCGGTGGACAGCGCCTATCGCGACAGCTGGGCCGCGATGGATGCGGCGCAGGTCTGGGCGCGGGTGCGCGAGCTGTCGGGGGGCCGGCCGCTGACCGTGTCGATCTCGGGCGGCAACCCCGCGATCCAGGATTTCGGCCCGCTGATCGCGATGGGCCGGGCCGAGGGATACGCCTTCGCGCTGGAGACGCAGGGCTCGATCGCGCGGGACTGGTTCGCGCAGCTGTCGGTCCTGGTGCTGAGCCCCAAGCCGCCCTCCAGCGGCGAGCGGCCCGATTGGGCGGCGTTCGACGCCTGCCTTGCGGCGGGGCAGGGGGCGGGTGCCGTGGTGCTGAAGATCGTGGTCTTTGACGACGTAGACTATGCTTGGGCGCGCGCGGTCGCGGACCGGTACCCGGGCCTGGACCTGGTCCTGCAGCCGGGGAACCCCGAGGTCGATCCCGACCTGCCGGTGGCTGCGCAGGATGTCGCGGACCGGCTGCTGTGGCTGGTGGACAAGGTCATGGCAGAGGGCTGGTTCCGGCCAAGGCTGCTGCCGCAGCTGCATGTCTTGCTGTGGGGCAACAAGCGCGGCGTCTGAATTGCGTCCCGCGACGGCGGGGGGACTGGCCGTCCCCCCGCACCCCCCTGCCGCGCCTGATCGACAGGTTGCGCGACAGGCGGTCAGCGTGCCAGGAACACCGGCACCTTGGCCTGTTCCAGCATGTTGCGCGTGGCCCCGCCCAGGATCGCCTGGCGCAGGCGCGAATGGCCATAGGCGCCCATGACCACCAGATCTGCGCCGATCTCGATCGCGCGGCGGTTGATCTCGTCGCTGATGCGCGGCGCGGTGCGGGCCAGGACCGCGATCTGGGCGCGCACGCCGTGGCGGGTCAGCATCTGCGCCAGCGCCCCGCCGGGGTCCGACCGTTCGGGACCGCCCTGCCGCGGATCGATGCAGGTGATCTCGACCATCTGGGCGGCGCGCAGCAGCGGCAGGGCGCGGCGGATCGCGGCCAGCGCCTCGGCCGACTGGTTCCAGGCGACCAGAACCCGGCGCGGCGGGATGACCGGGTTCTGGGCCGTGGGCAGGACCAGCACCGGGCAGGCACCCTCGAACAGGGCGGCCTCGGTCACCAGTTCCGCATCGCCGGGCTGGCCCTGCGCATAGGGGCTGGCCAGCACCGTCAGGTCGGAGAAGCGCGCCCGCATCCCGACCAGGCCTGCGATCCCCAGGGATTGCGATACCACGGCTTCGGACGACCAGCGTGTGTCGTGGCAGGCGGCCATGTGGGCGGTGACCCTGCGGTCCAGGGCCTCGGCATCCGACAGGGCGCTGTCGATCGCCTCCTGCCAGCCATAGGCGGTGCCGCCGGGAAAGAAATACCCCGCCTGGCTGTGGTCGATGCCCAGGCAGAGGATGTCCAGATGCGCGTCCTGCGCCGCGGCCAGAGCCACGGCATTGTCCAGCTGCGGAAGCTGGGCGGGGTCGCTGAGAACCGTCAGGATCGTCTTGTAGGCCATTGTCGCCTCCTGTTGTCGCTGTGGTCAGTCTGCGCCCGCGCCGCGCGCCGCGCCTTGATCAGGGTCAAGTCGCGCGATTGACGCAGATCAAGGTCCGCCACCCCGCACCCGCCTAAGCCCTGTCCCATGAAGGGCGTCCGGCCTGCGTGATTCGCACCGCCGGGCCGCCCGCGAAGGGGAATGCGGATGGGTGCGGGGACAGCATGTCGAGCTTGGTGAAACTGATCGGACTTGGGGCGGTGACGCTGTTCGCGGCCATCGGCGCGAACCTGGCGCGCGACCCCGCCTATATGGCTAACGCGCTGATCGTGATGCTGGTCGCGGGCGGGCTGTTCCTGTGGACCCTGCGCCGCGTGGATGAGCCGCTGCCGGTCGTCAATCCGCGCGAATACATGGACGACGTGGTCCGCTATGGCGTGGTGGCGACGGTGCTGTGGGGCATCGTGGGGTTCCTGGTGGGCGTGGTCATCGCCTTTCAGCTGGCCTTTCCGGCGCTGAACTTCAGCGACCTGACGCAGGGCTATCTGAATTTCGGCAAGCTGCGCCCGCTGCATACCAGCGCGGTGATCTTTGCCTTTGGCGGCAACGCGCTGATCGCGACCAGTTTCTATGTGGTGCAGCGGACATCGGCCGCGCGGCTGTGGGGCGGGAACGCGGCCTGGTTCGTGTTCTGGGGATACAACCTGTTCATCGTCCTGGCGGCCACCGGCTATATCCTGGGCGCCACCCAGTCCAAGGAATATGCCGAGCCGGAATGGTATGTCGATCTGTGGCTGACCGTGGTCTGGCTGACCTATCTGGCGGTGTTCCTGGGCACGATCATCAAGCGCCGCGAGCCGCATATCTATGTCGCCAACTGGTTCTATCTGGCCTTCATCGTGACCATCGCGATGCTGCATGTGGTCAACAACCTGTCGATGCCGGTCAGCATCTGGGGGTCGAAATCGGTCCAGGTGTTCAGCGGCGTGCAGGATGCGATGGTGCAATGGTGGTACGGCCATAACGCGGTCGGGTTCTTCCTGACGGCGGGGTTCCTGGGGATGATGTACTATTTCATCCCCAAGCAGGCCGAGCGTCCGGTCTACAGCTACAAGCTGTCGATCATCCACTTCTGGGCGCTGATCTTCCTCTATATCTGGGCGGGTCCGCACCACCTGCACTACACCGCGCTGCCGGAATGGGCCGCGACCCTGGGGATGGTGTTCTCGATCATGCTGTGGATGCCCAGCTGGGGCGGCATGATCAACGGGCTGATGACCCTGTCGGGGGCCTGGGACAAGCTGCGCACCGATCCGATCCTGCGGATGATGGTCGTCGCGGTGGGCTTTTACGGCATGGCCACGTTCGAGGGCCCGATGATGTCGATCAAGTCCGTGAACAGCCTGTCGCATTACACCGACTGGACCATCGGCCACGTGCATTCCGGTGCCCTGGGCTGGAACGGGATGATCACCTTTGGCGCCATCTATTACCTGACGCCGCGGCTGTGGGGGCGCGAACGCCTGTACAGCCTGGGGCTGGTCAGCTGGCACTTCTGGTTGGCGACGATCGGGATCGTGCTCTACGCCAGCGCGATGTGGGTCACCGGCATCATGGAGGGCCTGATGTGGCGCGAGGTCGACCAGAACGGCTATCTGGTCAACGCCTTCGCCGACACCGTCGCGGCCAAGTTCCCGATGTATGTGGTGCGCGGCCTGGGCGGCGTGCTGTATCTGGCCGGCGCGATCATCATGGCTTGGAACCTGTGGGCGACCGTCGCCCGCCAGCCCCGCGCCGTTTCCTCCACCATCGCCGTTCCGGCCGAGTAAGGGGTTCAGATCATGGGCATTCTTGACCGTCACAAGATCATCGAGCGGAACGCGACCCTGCTGCTGGTCCTGTCCTTTCTGGTCGTCACCATCGGCGGCATCGTGCAGATCACGCCGCTGTTCTACCTGGAGAACACCATCGAAAAGGTCGAGGGCGTGCGTCCCTACACGCCGCTGGAGCTGATGGGCCGCGACGTCTATGTCCGCGAGGGCTGCTATGTCTGCCACAGCCAGATGATCCGCCCGATGCGCGACGAGGTCGAGCGCTACGGCCATTACAGCCTGGCGGCCGAATCGATGTACGACCACCCGTTCCAATGGGGGTCGAAGCGCACCGGGCCGGATCTGGCGCGCGTGGGCGGGCGCTATTCCGACGAATGGCACATCGACCACCTGCGCGACCCGCAATCGGTGGTGCCCGAATCGATCATGCCGAAATACGGCTTTCTGCTGGACCGGGTGATCCGCGCCGATCATGTGCGCGACCGCTTGGCGGCCGACCGCCGCGTGGGGGTGCCCTATGACGACGCGATGGTGCAGAACGCCGCCGCCGATCTGCGCGCCCAGGCCGACCCGTTCGGCGACGCCGCCCTGCAGGACCGCTATCCCGGCGCGCAGATGCGCAATTTCGACCGCCAGCCCCAGCTGACCGAGATGGACGCCCTGATCGCCTATCTGCAGGTGCTGGGCACGATGGTCGATTTCTCGACCTTCGAACCCGACCCGAACCGCTGAGGGGCATGGCATGGAAACCTACAGCTTTCTTCGCACGCTGGCCGACAGCTGGGCCCTTCTGGCGCTGACGCTGGTCTTTGTGGGGATGGTCGTCTTCGTCTTTCGCCCCGGCGGCAGGCGCATCCATCGCGACGCCGCCGAGAGCATCTTTCGCCACGAGACCCGGCCCGCCGATCCGGACCCGGACCACGCCCCCGACCAGGCCCCTGACGACAAGGAGACCCGCTGATGTCCGACAAGACCGACCGGCCGGCGGACGAGGCCGACAACCGCATCGCCCTGGAACGCCAGTCCGCCGATGCCGAACATGCCGCCAAGATCGCGGGCGACATCCCGCCGCGCGCTGAACCCGACGCCCCGGCCGCGCCCGCCTATCGCCGTCGGACCCGCCCCGGTGCCGCGGTGCAGGAGCCGCCGTCGACCGGGCATGAATGGGACGGCATCACCGAATACGACAACCCCATGCCCCGCTGGTGGCTGTGGACGTTCTATGCGACGATCGTGTGGGCCTTCGGCTATATGGTCGCCTATCCGGCGATCCCGCTGGTGTCGCAGGCGACGCAGGGGCTGTTGGGGTACAACACCCGCACCGCCGTCGCGACCGAGATCGACCGCTTTGCCGCCGCGAACGCGCCGGTCCAGCAGGCCCTGGTCGCGGCCGATCTCGAGGCCATTCCCGCCGATCCGCAGCTGGTGGGCTATGCCACGAACGCGGGGGCCGCGCTGTACCGGACCTGGTGCGCGCAATGCCACGGCGCTGGGGCGGCGGGGGGGCCGGGCTATCCCAACCTGCTGGACGACGACTGGCTGTGGGGCGGCACGCTGGAGGATATCCACCTGACCCTGCGCCACGGCATCCGCGACCCCAAGGACGGCGACACCCGCTATTCCGAGATGCCGCGTTTCGGCACCGACGGGCTGCTGGAGCAGGAGCAGATCGTCGAGGTCACCGACCATGTCCTGTCGCTGTCGGGCCGGCCCCATGATGCGGGGCGCGCGGCCTTGGGGGCGGCGGTCTATGCCGACAATTGCGCGGCCTGCCACATGGATGACGGCAGCGGCGACCGCGGCCAGGGCGCGCCCGCGCTGAACGATCAGGTCTGGCTGTACGGCAGTTCGCCCGAGACGCTGACCCGTATCATCGCCCAGGGGCCCTATGGCGTCATGCCCGCCTGGTCCGACCGCCTGTCCGAGGCCGAGATCCGGTCCCTGGCCGTCTATGTCCACAATCTGGGCGGCGGCGAATAGCCTCTGCCCGACCGGTTTCCGCAGCGGCCCTACCCGCTGCGGAAAAGCCCGGCTCCCCGTCCTGTTCGCGCGTTTCTGGGGGGCCGGCAGCTGATTCGCAGCCTGGCTGCGACACGATCTTCCAGGGCGGCGCGACCGCACGGAGGACCGGCCCCCGACAGAATGTGCGTTCCGGTCGGGGGCCGGGTTTTTATCCCGCGATCAGCTCGCCATGCAGCGAGTTGCGCTGGCTGCCGATGATGCGCACGGCGCGCAGATCGCCCACCTGCACCTGATCCGTATCGACAAAGACCGAATGCAGGTAGTCGGACTTGCCGATCATCTGCCCGGCCTCGCGCCCGGCCTTTTCGAACAGCACGGTGACGGTGCGGCCGATCATGCCCTCCTGGACGGCGTGCTGCTGACGGGTCAGCAGGGCCTGCAGCTCCTGCAGGCGGGCATCGGCCACGGCGGCGTCCACCTCGGGGCGGTCAAAGGCCGGGGTGCCGGGGCGCGGCGAATACTTGAAACTGTAGGCCATGCCGTATCCCACCCGCTCGATCAGGCGCAGGGTGTCGGCGTGATCCTCATCCGTCTCTCCGGGAAAGCCCACGATGAAATCGCTGGTCAGCAGGATGTCGGGACGCGCCGCGCGGATGCGGTCGATCAGGCGCAGATACTGGTCCGACGTGTGCTTGCGGTTCATCGCCTTGAGGATGCGGTCGCTGCCCGACTGCACCGGCAGGTGCAGATAGGGCATCAGCTGCGGCACGTCGCGATGCGCCTCGATCAGGTCGTCGGCCATGTCGTTGGGATGGCTGGTCGTGTAGCGGATCCGCTCCAGCCCCGCGATCTCGCCCAAGGACCGGATCAGGGCGCCAAAGCCGCCCTCGCCCCCGTGCCAGCCGTTGACGTTCTGGCCCAGGAGCGTGATCTCGCGCACGCCGCGCTCCACCAGATCGCGGGCCTCGGCCAGGATACGGTCCGCGGGGCGGCTGACCTCGGCGCCCCGGGTATAGGGCACCACGCAAAAGGCGCAGAACTTGTCGCAGCCCTCCTGCACGGTCAGGAAGGCCGCGGGCGCGCGCCGGGTGGCGCGGGGGGCGGGCAGGTGGTCGAACTTGTCTTCCTCGGGGAAATCGGTGTCGATGGCGGGCGCCTCGCCGCGCACCATGGCGGGCAGACGGTGATAGGTCTGCGGCCCCACGACCAGATCGACCAGCGGCATCCGGCGGATGATCTCGGCCCCTTCGGCCTGGGCCACGCAGCCCGCGACGCCGATCTTCAGATCGGGGCGCGCGGCCTTCAGCGGCTTCAGGCGGCCCAGGTCGGAATACAGCTTTTCGGCCGCCTTCTCGCGGATGTGGCAGGTGTTCAGCAGGACCATGTCGGCATCCGCCTGATCCTCGGTCAGGACATAGCCCTCGGCGCCCATCGCCTCGGCCATGCGCTGGCTGTCATAGACGTTCATCTGGCAACCATAGGTCTTGATGAACAGTTTCTTCGCGGCCGGGTTATGGGCGGTCATGTCATGCCTGTTCCTGAAGGTCGCGCAGCGATACAGGAAATGCAGGCTTTTGGAAAGGCACGGGATGGAGAGCGACCTGACCACCATCCGCAACATCGGCCCCGCCACCGCGCGGGCGCTGATCGCGGCGGGCGTGCCCGATGCGGCGGCCCTGCGCGCGATGGGGGCGGATGCGGCCTATGCCGCGCTGATGGATGCCGGGGAACGGCCGCATTTCATCGGCTATTACGTTCTGCACATGGCGCTGCAGGGGCGGCCTTGGAACGATTGCAAGGGCGCGGAAAAGACCGCGCTGCGGGCGCGGTTCGACGCACTGGTGGGCGCACGCCGCCCGCTGACCGCGTTGGAGGCGGCGCTGGACCAGATCGGCCTGCGCCGCCCCTAAGTCATTGGCCGGAGGGCTTCGTCTCGAACATCAGGCCCTTGGCGCTGCGGTCGGGAAAGCCCAGCCAATAGGTGTGGGCCGCGTCCGGCGTGCCGTCATCGTCCAGCGACCAGACCCCGTCGCCCGCATCGGGGATCAGGTTCAGATAGTCCGCCTTGCCGCTGTCGCCCTTCAGGTGGATGTCCAGAAAGGCGGTCGTGAAATGCTGCAGGATGTTGTTCATCCGCACGCTGTCCCAGACCGGATCGGCATAATGGTCAAAGGGCGCGCGGCCCAGGGATTCCGACATGGCCCAGGCCTCGGCGGGCGCGGGGATGGGGGCTGCGGCATTGTGGTTGGCGTGATCGAAGGTCAGCAGATGCCGCGTCGTGGCCGTCGTCTGGTCATAGATCTGCCGGATCGCGTCATAGACCGACACGTCGTCATCGCTGCCCGAGACCAGCAGCAGCGGCTTGGTCAGGTCGTTCAGCCCGCCCGCGTCCCAGAATTCATGCTGTCGCCCCCAGGGCGCGATGGCCACGACGGCCTTGACGCGCGGATCGACCAGGGCCGTGTGTTCCTCGCCGCCCGCGGCCAGGCGGTCCAGCAGGCCCGCGGGCGGGGCAAAACCTGCAGGCTCGGTCCGCTCCAGCGCAGTGCGCGACAGGCCCGCACCGCCAAAGATCAGCGCGCCATAGCCGCCCATCGAATAACCCACGACCGCCGCATGATCGGCATCGGTCGCGGCGCCCAGGTCGCCCTCCAGCGCGGCCATGCTGTCCAGCAGGAAGCGCTGGTCCACCGCCCGGTTCACCAGCGTCGAGGGAAAGGCCTGCTGGTCGTCATAGGTGCTTTCGGGGTGGTCGGCGGCGACCACCACATAGCCCTTGGAGGCCAGGTTTTCGGCCAGGTGGCTCATCAGATAGCGGTTGCCGGGATAGCCGTGCGACAGGATCACCAGCGGGAACGACCCCTGCGCGGGGGCCGCGTCGCGGGCGGCGCTGCCGGTCAGGGTGGTGGGCGTCACCCCGTCGCGCAGGATGGTGTCATAGGTGGTGCCGGGCTCGGTCCCTTCGGCGGCGGGATACCAGATCTCGGTCCGCAGGGTGCGGTCGGCGGTGGGCGTGCCGCCTTGGGCGGCCGCGATCACGTCGATGCGGTCGGCATCGGTGAAATCCTGCGCGCGCACCCCGACCGGGTGCGTGCCGCGCGTGGCCAGCGCGGGCGCGTCGGGGCGGATCAGGTCGATGCGGTTTTCGGACAGGGCGGGCGCGGCGCAGGCCAGGGTGGTGGCGGCGGCCAACAGCAGGTGTCTCATCAAGGCTCCTCCGGCGGTTCGCGCGAACTGTGCCCCGGTTGCACGATCTGCACAAGCCGCCCCATTGAACGCGCCCCGCCGCGCGGATAGCCTGATCCCAAATCGGTAAGGAGCCTGACCATGACCATCCCGCAAAGCTGGGAATCGCGCGCCGACGAATATTCGCTTTATGGCTTTACCGACCTGCCAAGCGTGCACAAGCGCGGCGCCGTCGTCCTGACCCATGGCGAGGGGCCCTATGTCGTCGACGTGAACGGCAACCGCTATCTGGATGCCAATTCGGGCCTGTGGAACATGGTCGCGGGGTTCGACCACAAGGGCCTGGCCCAAGCGGCCAAGGATCAGTACGACCGGTTTCCGGGCTATCACGCCTTCTTCGGGCGGATGTCCGACCAGACGGTGATGCTGTCGGAAAAGCTGGTCGAGGTGTCGCCGTTTTCGCGCGGCAAGGTGTTCTATACCAACTCGGGCTCCGAGGCGAACGACACCATGGTCAAGATGCTGTGGTTCATGCACGCCAGCGAGGGGAACCCGCAGAAGCGCAAGATCCTGACGCGCTGGAACGCCTATCACGGGGTGACGGCGGTCTCGGCCAGCATGACGGGCAAGCCCTATAACGAGGTGTTCGGCCTGCCGCTGCCGGGCTTTATCCACCTGACCTGCCCGCATTACTGGCGCTTTGGTCATGAGGGCGAGACCGAGCAGCAGTTCACCGCCCGCCTGGCGCGTGAGCTGGACGAGACGATCCAGCGCGAGGGGGCCGACACCATCGCGGGGTTCTTTGCCGAGCCCGTGCAGGGGGCGGGCGGGGTCATTCCGCCGTCCGAGGGGTATTTCCAGGCGATCCTGCCGGTGCTGAAAAAGCACGGCATCCCGATGATCGCGGATGAGGTCATCACCGGCTTCGGGCGGACGGGCAACACCTGGGGATCGGTCACCTATGATTTCGTGCCGGACGCGATCATCAGCTCCAAGAACCTGACGGCGGGGCTGTTCCCGATGGGCGCGGTGATCCTGGGGCCGGAGCTGACCGACCGCCTGCAGGCCGCCATCGACAAGATCGAGGAGTTTCCGCACGGCTTCACCGCGTCGGGGCATCCGGTCGGCTGCGCCATCGCGCTGAAGGCCATCGATGTGGTGATGAACGAGGGGCTGGCGCAGAACGTCATCGACCTGGCGCCCCGGTTCGAGGACGGGCTGCGGCAATTGGCGCAGAACCCGAATATTGGCGAATATCGCGGCGTGGGGTTCATGTGGGCGCTGGAGGCGGTGCGCGACAAGGCGACCAAGACGCCCTTCGAGGGGCATCTGTCGGTCAGCGAGCGCATCGCCAACACCTGCACCGACATGGGCCTGATCTGTCGGCCCTTGGGGCAGTCGATCGTGCTGTGCCCGCCCTTCATCATGACGCCCGCGCAGATGGACGAGATGTTCGAAAAGCTGGACAAGGCCCTGGGCAAGGTCTTTGCCGAGCTTGCGTGAGGGTAGCTTGCGGCCTCCGGCATGGTGCCGGGGGCTGCCTGTCGAAAAGGATGGCCGATGATTCCCGCCCGCTATGCCCCGATCCTGTTCGGGTTCTTTCTGTCGGGGCTGATGTCCGCGTTGGTGTCGGGGATCGCCACGGTGCGGGCGGTCGGCATGGCTGACGGGGTGGCGGGGCTGTGGCTGGGGAATTGGCTGTCCAGCTGGGCAGTGGCCTTTCCGGCGGTGCTGGTCGTGGCGCCGCTGGCCCGGCGTCTGGTCGCGCGGCTGACGCGGGGGTGACGACGACCCCGGCCCAGGTCGCGTGCGGGGCGGTCGGGGTGCCGGGTCGTAAAAACCCGTCCGGCGGACCGTGTGCCGCGGGGCCGGTTCGGGCCGGGGGCGGTGCTATCGCGACAACCGCATCGTCGCGCCAGGGGTGATCCGGGGGCCGTCGGCGGTCATGTGGATGGCGACGGCGCCGCTGCGTCGCAGGCGTTTCGGGTCCAGGAGCAGGCAGGGCGGGGCGCCGTCGATGTCGACGGGTTCGGAGGCCACCACGATCCGGTCGGGGCGGCAGGCCGTGGCGGCGCGGGCGCCCGACCCCTTGCCGGTCAGGTGCCAGACCTGCCAACCATGGGGCAGGGGGGCCTGCCGGTCGCGGGCATCGCCGGTCCAAGCCGGGCGCGCGGCGGCCTGTTCCTGGTCGCCCATGTCGCCATCCTCCTGCAGCCAGGTCGAGACGACGAAGGCCCCGCCGGAGGGTTTTGAGATCGCGCGTCCCGCGGGGGTCATCAGGCCTGCGGCCTCGCCCTCGGGCGCGATTAGCAGCAGTGGACGGCGCGCGGTCATCCACAGCACCGCCGAGGCCGCCAGCAGCAAGGCGCCCAAGCCCACCCCGGCCCGTGTCAGCCATCCGCGTCGGGACGGTGGCCGCCAGCACAGGATGCACAGGACCGCGCCGAAGCCCATCAGCGGAACCACCGGCGCGGGCGGTTTGGCCACACCGGTGACGGCGCCGCCCAGGCTGGAGACAAAGCGCGCGACCCACAGCATCCATTCGGTGCCGATGCCCATGACCCAGAGGGCCGGCGCCTCGAGCCCGACCAGGGCCAGCACGGCGCCGATCACGCCCGCAGGCATCACCAGCGTGCCCATGACTGGCACCGCCAGCAGGTTCGCCAGCAGCCCGTATTGCGCCATCCGGTTGAAATGCGCCGCCGCGATGGGCGATGTCGCCAGCGCCGCCACCATCGATGAGACGACCAGCATCGCCACCGGGCGCAGCCACCAGGGGACGCGCGGCGCGATGCGGGCCCATGGGCCATAGACCAGGATCAGCGCAATGGTGGCGGCAAAGCTCATCTGGAAGCCAGCGCTGACCAGCGCCTCGGGGGAATAGATCAGCACGATGGTCGCGGCCAGCGCCACGGTCCGCAGGGAGATGGCGCGCCGGTCGGCGATGATCGCGCCCAGCATGACGGCCACCATGATGAACGACCGCTCGGTCGCAACGCCGCCGCCGGACAGCCACAGATAGGCCGCCGCCGCCGCCAGGGCGATGCCCGCGGCCCATTTGTGCATGGGTCGCGCCAGCCCGATGCCCGCCGCCTGCACACCCACCAGCACCAGCCGCGCGGCGCCATAGACGAAGGCTGCCAGCATCCCCATATGCAGCCCCGAGATTGAGATGATGTGGTAGAGGTTCGAGGCGCGCATCACCTCGTTCGTCTCCTCGGCGATGCCCGAGCGGTCGCCGGTCATCAGCGCGGCGGCCACCGCGCCTGCCTGCCCGCCGATGCGATCCTGGATCGCGGCGCTGATCGCCATGCGCGCCCGGTGCGCCCACCACAGCCCACCTTCGGGCTGGGTGACAGCCAGGATGGGCGTGCGCGTATAGCCGACCGCGCCCAGGCTGTCGAACCAGGCGAACATGCGGAAATCAAAGCTGCCCGGCGATGACGGCGCCGATGGCGGACCCAGATGCCCGGTCAGCATCACCCGCTGGCCCAGGGGCGGCAAGGCATGGTCGTCCACCAGCGACACGCGGACCTTGGCAGGGGTGCGTTCGGGCGACAGGTCGTGCAGCACCACCTGGTCCAGCGTCAGCCGCATCCGGTCGCGCCCGGAACGGTCGATCTGAATCACCCGCCCCTCGACCGGGCCGTAATAGCGCCATTCTAGCACCGGGGCCGCCACATGGGCCGCTCGGAACGCCACCAGCCCGGTGCCCAAGGCCACGAAGCACAGCGCCATCGCCCCCAGATGCAGCGCATCGGCCTGGGGCCAAGTCAGGCGGCCCCGTTCGGCCCAATGCGGGGCCAAACGTGCCACCGTCCCCGCGCAGACCAGCAGGCAGGCCAGCGCCGCCCATTCGACCGGCGAGAACAGGCTGGGGCGCAGGAACCACAGCCCGATCCCCGCGGACAGGCAGACGGGCACCCACAGGAACAGGCCCGCGCGCAGGGCTGCGGGTGGGCGCGGTGCCACATGGACGCGGGGGGCGGCGCGGGGCAGGCTGGCCGCGACCGCGCCCGATTGGGGCAACATCCTTGTCCTTCCGCGACCCGGTGACTATCACTTGGCCGCAAGATGGCACGGGGATGCTTACCAAAGCGTTAACGCCGGGCCGCATCCCGAACCTGCCAAAGGCCGCCATGACCCAGATCGTTACCCGCTTTGCCCCGTCGCCCACCGGCTATCTGCATGTCGGGGGCGCGCGGACGGCGCTGTTCAACTGGTTGTTCGCGCGGGGTCGGGGCGGCAAGTTCCTGCTCAGGATCGAGGATACCGACCGCGCCCGGTCCACACCCGAGGCGACCGAGGCGATCCTCAAGGGGCTGACCTGGCTGGGGCTGGATTGGGACGGCGAACCGGTCAGCCAGTTCGCCCGCAAGGACCGTCATGCCGAGGTCGCCCGCCAGATGCTGGAGGGCGGCACGGCCTACAAGTGTTTCTCGACCACCGATGAGATCGCGGCCTGGCGCGAGGAAAACCCCCGCCAGCCCTTCCTCAGCCCGTGGCGCGATGCGACCGAGCTGCCCGACTCGCCCTATGCGATCCGCCTGAAGGCCCCGCGGACGGGCGAGACGGTCATCGACGATCAGGTACAGGGCGCGGTGCGCGTGGCCAACGACCAGCTGGACGACATGGTGCTGCTGCGCAGCGACGGCACGCCCACCTATATGCTGGCCGTGGTGGTGGACGATCACGACATGGGCGTGACCCATGTGATCCGGGGCGACGACCACCTGACCAACACTGCGCGCCAGATCCAGATCATCGACGCGATGGGCTGGCCCCGCCCGACCTATGCCCATATCCCGCTGATCCACGGCGAGGATGGCAAGAAGCTGTCCAAGCGTCACGGCGCGGTGGGCCTGCACGAATTCGCGGCGCTTGGCTATCCGCCGGCGGCGATGCGCAACTATCTGACGCGGCTTGGCTGGAGCCATGGCGACGACGAGCTGTTCGACGATGCCCAGGCCCGCGCGTGGTTCGGGCTGGACGGCATCGGGCGCGCGCCCGCGCGGCTGGACTTCAAGAAGCTGGAACATGTCAGCGGGCACCATATCGGTCAAATGCCCGACGATCAGGTGCTGGCCGCGCTGGAGGATTATCTGCGCGAAACCGGTGCGCCCCCGCTGACCGCGACGCAACGTCAGCGCATCCTGGGCGCGATGGGGGCGTTGAAGGAAAAGGCAAAAACGCTGCCGGCGTTGCTGGATCAGGCGCGGTTCGCGATGATCGAGCGGCCCGTCGCCATCGAGGAGAAGGCGGCCAAGGCGCTGGATACGGTATCCCGTGGTATGCTGAAATCATTGACTGCCGCAGTGCAGAATGCTAGCTGGAACCGAGACGATCTGGAGGGGGCGGCCAAGGCGGTCGCAGAGCAGAACGGCGTCGGACTGGGTAAGATCGCGGGGCCGTTGCGCGCCGCCCTGGCCGGGACCAGCGCAACCCCCAGTGTGTTCGATATGATGACTGCGCTTGGCCGCGAGGAAACGCTGGCCCGGCTGCAGGACCAGACCGATTTGGCAGGCTGAAGCCTGCCCTCACATGCCAGGGCTGTCTGACGGGTTTACGCGGCGGACCGCCCGGCCTTAGCCGGAAGGACGCCTTTGCATGGCCGACAAGACCGCTAAACTGCATCTGAACGGGCAGGATTACGACCTGCCGATCCTGTCGCCGACCAAGGGGCCGGATGTCCTGGACATTCGCAAGCTGTATGGCCAGGCGGATGTGTTCACCTATGACCCGGGCTTTACCTCGACCGCCAGCTGTGATTCGACGATCACCTTCATCGACGGCGACAAGGGAGAGCTGTGGTATCGCGGTTACCCGATCGAGCAGCTGGCCGAGAAATCCTGCTATCTGGAGGTCTGCTATCTGCTGCTCTACGGCGAGTTGCCGTCGCCCGCGCAGATGGAAGATTTCAGTGCCCGCGTCACGCGCCACACGATGGTGCATGAGCAGATGCACAACTTCTTCCGCGGGTTCCGCCGCGATGCGCATCCGATGGCGACGATGGTCGGCGTGGTGGGGGCCATGTCGGCCTTCTACCACGATTCGACCGATGTGAACGACGAGTGGCAGCGCGAGGTCGCGGCGATCCGCCTGATCGCCAAGCTGCCGACGATCGCGGCGATGGCCTATAAATATTCGATCGGCCAGCCCTTCGTCTATCCGCAGAACGACCTGGATTACGCGTCGAACTTCCTGAACATGTGCTTCTCGGTCCCGGCCGAGAAATATGAGGTGAACCCGGCCCTGGCGCGCGCCATGGACCGCATCTTCACCCTGCATGCCGACCATGAGCAGAACGCGTCCACGTCGACTGTGCGTCTGGCGGGATCGTCGGGCGCGAACCCCTTCGCCTGCATCGCGGCGGGCATCGCCTGCCTGTGGGGCCCTGCCCATGGCGGTGCGAACCAGGCCTGTCTGGAGATGCTGCGCGAGATCGGCACCGTGGACCGCATTCCTGAATTCATCGCGCGGGCCAAGGACAAGTCCGACCCGTTCAAGCTGATGGGGTTCGGCCACCGGGTCTACAAGAATTTCGACCCGCGCGCGACGGTCATGAAGGAATCGGCCGACGAGGTTCTGGAGCTGCTGGGCATCGGCGACAACCCGGTCCTGCAGGTCGCCAAGGAGCTGGAGAAGATCGCGCTGGAGGATGAGTACTTCATCGAGAAGAAGCTGTATCCCAACGTCGATTTCTATTCGGGCATCATCCTGGAGGCGATGGGTTTCCCCACGTCGATGTTCACGCCGATCTTTGCGCTGTCGCGCACGGTGGGCTGGATCGCGCAGTGGAAAGAGATGATCGGCGATCCGCAGAACAAGATCGGCCGTCCGCGCCAGCTGTATGTCGGCAGCGACCGCCGCGATTACGTGGACCTGAAGGCGCGCTGAGCGTCCTGACAGGTCAGGCATCGGGGTCCCTTCGGGGGCCCCTTTTTCATGGTTGCGCGGGGGGACGCGCAGTGGCAAGGGACCGGACATGAGCGAGATCGAACAGACAGGCGCAGCCCGGCTGGCGCTGGTGACGGGGGCCTCTCGGGGCCTGGGTGCGGCGCTGGCCGAGGGGCTGGCGGCGCGGGGATATCACGTGCTTGCGGTCGCCCGGACCGTGGGCGCGCTGGAGGAGCTGGACGACCGCATCCGCGCGGCCGGCGGCCAGGCGACGCTGGCGCCGATGGACGTGACCGAGCCCGAGGCGATGAAGCAGATGGTGCAGGCCATCACGGGCCGTTGGGGGGGGCTGGACCTGTGGGCGCATTGCGCGATCCATGCGGCACCCATGGCGCCCGCGCCCCATATCGAGGGCCGCGACTGGACCAAGTCCGTGCTGACCAATCTCGAGGTGACGCGCGGGCTGATCGCCCTGCTGGAGCCGCTGCTGCGCCAGCGCCAGGGAACGGCGCTGTTCCTTGACGATGCGCGGGGCGGGCAGAAGTTCTTTGGCGCCTATGGCGCGACCAAGGCCGCGCAGATCGCGCTGGCGCAGAGCTGGCAGGCCGAGACGGTGCAGACCGGCCCCCGCGTGCTGATCGACGCGCCCGCGCCCATGCCGACCGCCGTGCGCGCGCGGTTCTATCCGGGCGAGGATCGGGCCGCCCTGACGCCCTGCAAGGACGAGGCGGCGCGCATCCTGGCGCTGTTGTAACGATTGCGTCCCGCGGCAGGACGGGGGGCTGCCTGCCCCCCGCACCCCCCGGGCGTCACCCCTGGCCGAGCGGTTCGGTGGCCCGCCGCAGCCAGTCCAGATCGTCGCCCTGCAGATCGGGCGAAAGCGCGTCGCGGACGCGGGCGTGATAGGCGTCCAGCCATCCGACATCGTCGCCGGACAGCGCCCCGCGGTCGATCAGCCGACGGTCGATGGGGCACAGGGTCAGAGTGTCGAAGCCCAGCATGGTGCGGCCCGGTTCGGCCTCGGCCTCGTGGACGGCGATCAGGTTCTCGATCCGGATGCCGAAGCGGCCCTCGCGGTAATAGCCCGGTTCGTTCGAGAGGATCATGCCGGGTTCCAGCGCGATGTCGCTGACGCGGCTGATCCGCGCGGGCCCTTCGTGCACGCAGAGCGCGGCGCCCACGCCGTGGCCGGTGCCGTGGTCATAGTCCAGCCCCTGTGACCACAGGAACTGGCGCGCCAGCGCGTCCAGATGCCCGCCCGATACCCCCTTGGGAAAGCGCGCGCGGCTGAGCGCGATCATGCCGCGCAGCACGGCGGTGAAGGGGGCCACGGCCTCCTCCAGCGGATCGCCCAGGGCGATGGTCCGGGTGATGTCGGTGGTGCCATCGGCGTACTGGCCGCCCGAATCGATCAGCAGCACGTCGCCAGCCGCCAGGCGGCGGTTGGTCGCCTCGGTCACGCGGTAATGGACAATGGCGCCGTTCGGACCCGCCCCCATGATCGTGTCGAAGCTGATGTCCAGGATGCCCGCCTCGCGGCGCAGATCCTCCAGGCGGCGGACCACGTCGATCTCGGTCAGGGTCGCGGGCTGCTGCCGGTCCAGCCAGGACAGGAGCCGGACCATCGCCACCCCGTCGCGGTGATGGGCGGCGCGCATGCCGGCCAGTTCCGCCGCGGTCTTTCGGGCCTTGGGCAGGATCGCGGGGTCGGGGTCGCGGGCGATGTCGGTGCCGGCCCCCTCCAGGATACGGAACGCGGCCTCGGGGGCGGTGGCGGGGTCGATGCGGACGGGGCCTTCCAGATCGGTCAGCGCCGAGGACAGCGCGTCATGCGGCAGGATCGTCACCTGATCGCCCAGATGCGCCCGGACCGCGTCATCGAACTTGGCGGCATCCGCGAACAGTGCCAGATCGCCGCTGTCGGACAGCACGGCAAAGGCCTGAACCACCGGGTTCTTGGGCAGGTCGCTGCCCCGGATGTTCAGCAGCCACGAAATCGAATCGGGCAGGGTCAGCAGGGCTGCCGCCTGACCCTGGGTGCGCAGTTCGGCGGCCAGGCGCAGGCGTTTCTGGGGCGCGGTCTCTCCGGCCAGGGCGTCGGGGTGGATGCGCACGCGGCCCACGGGTGCGGCGGGTCGGTCGGGCCAGACGGCATCGACGGGGTTCGCGTCCAGTGCGATCAGGGCGATGTCGCTGCCCTGCAGGGCGGCCTCCATGCCCTCGATCTCGCGGCGGGTGTGCAGCCATGGGTCAAAGCCCACACGCCCGCCCTGCGGCAGGGCCTGGCGCAGCCAGTCCGACGGCCGCGTCTCGGGCCAGTTCACCGGGGTGAAATGCGCCAAGTCCAGCTGGTCGCGGACCTGCACCCGATAGCGCCCGTCGACAAAGACGCCCGCCTGATCCAGAGTCGCGATGGCAAAGCCCGCGCTGCCGGTGAACCCCGTCAGCCAGGCCAGGCGCGCATCGGCGTCGGCCACGTATTCGCCCTGATGGACGTCGGCGCGGGGCACGATCACGGCGGTCAGATCGCGGTCCCGCATAAGGCCGCGCAGGTCGGACAGGCGCGCGGCATGATCGCCGCCGCCCGCCGGGTCGTCAAAGCTCTGGAAACTCACAGCGTGATCGCCTTCATGACCTCGGGTTCGATGACCCGGACATCGGGCAGCGCGTCGATCAGCACCTGGGCGGACTGCTCCAGCGCGGGAAAGGTCCTGTAATGGCAGGGGATCACGGTCTTGAAGTCGAAATAGCGTTTCGCCGCATAGCCCGCCCGCTCCATGTCCATGGTGAAATGCCCGCCCGCGCACAGGATGCCGACGTCGGGCTTGTGCAGATCGCCCATCCACTCCATGTCGGCCATGATGTCCGTGTCGCCCGAGACATAGATCACGTGGCCCTCTCCGGCGATCATGTAGCCCGATTCGTGGCCCGCATAGATCGGCCCGTCCGGCCCGGCGATCGAACTCGAATGGCTGGCATTCACCATCGTCACGCGCGCCCCGCCCAGATCGACGGTGCCGCCCTTGTTGAAGCCGATGCCCTCGATCTGGTCGGTCTTTTCCCAATGGCTGATCAGGTCATAGATGCCCACGACCGGTACCTTGAGCGCCTTGGCCAGGGCCAGCGTGTCGCCGGTATGGTCGCCGTGGCCGTGGGTGATCAGGATATGGGTCGCGCCTTGGGTCGCCTTATCGCGCGCGTCCTGCGGAAAGACCGGGTTCCCGGTGAACCACGGGTCGATCAGGATCACCGCCTGTTCGATCTCCAGACGAAAGCCGGAATGGCCAAGCCAGGTCAGTTTCATGCGCGTCTCCTTCGCTGTCGCGGCAAGGTTAGCGGCCGCGTCCGGTCGTGACCAGAACCCCGTGCGGCGTCAAAGGTTGCCGGTTGCGGGCGCCGCATCGTCCAGGCGCAGGCGCAGGCGTTCGCGCCCGCCCCAAGTCGACAGCTCCAGCTTGCCGGCCAGATGAAAGCGGCGACCCTTGGCGCCGATCAGGCCGGGGCCAAGCGGGCCGTCCATCGCGCCCCAGGCCACGGCCTCCAGCGGCGGGCTGCCGGGGCTGCGGAACTGCAGGCGCAGGTGGCGGTCGCCCATGGTGGCGGCGCTGTCGATCAGCTGGTCGGCAAAGGCAAAGCGCGGCGCGGGCGCGGCCTGACCAAAGGGCCCGGCATCCTCCAGCATCCGATACATGGCGGGCGTGGCGCCCGACGGCTCCAGCAGGCCCGAGATGCGCAGGTCGCCCGACCCGGTGCGCCCCGCCAGGTCGCGGGCGATCAGATCGGCCAGACGCTCCATCGCGGCGGGGATCATCGCCTCCTCCACGGTCAGGCCCGCAGCCATGGTATGCCCGCCGCCCTTCAGCAGCAGGCCCTCGGCCGCCAGCCGCTGGATCGCGCGGCCCAGATCGACGCCGGGGACCGACCGCGCGCTGCCCTTGCCGATGCCGTGATCCACTCCGATGACGACCGAGGGCAGGTCGGTGGCCTCCTTGACGCGGGCGGCGACGATGCCCACCACCCCCGGATGCCAGCCCGCGCCCGCGGCCCAGGACAGGCGCGCGTCGCCCCGTGCCTCGACCTGGGCCAGGGCCTCCTCGCGCACAGCGGCCTCGATGGCGCGGCGGTCGCGGTTCAACTCGTCCAACTGCTGCGCCAGCTGCAGGGCGCGCTGCGGATCGCGGGCCGACAGGCACAGCGCGCCCAGATCGGCCCGCCCCACGCGCCCACCCGCATTGATGCGCGGGCCCAGCAGGAACCCCAGGTGAAACGCGCTCGGCGCCCCGTCCAGCCGCGCGATATCGGACAGCGCCACCAGCCCGGCCCGCTGACGCCGCGCCATCACGGCCAGCCCTTGGCGGACAAAGGCGCGGTTCACGCCCACCAGCGGCGCAACATCCGCCACCGTGGCCAGCGCCACCAGATCCAGCATCGCCATCAGGTCCGGCTGCATCAGTCCGCGTTCGCGTAAGATCCGCCCCGCCTGAACCAGCGTCAGGAACACCACCCCCGCCGCGCACAGATGACCCAGGGCGCCATCCTCATCCATGCGGTTGGGGTTCACGACGGCCAGCGCGGGGGGCAGGGTCTCGCCGCCCAGATGGTGATCCAGCACGATCACGTCGCAGCCCTCAGCGGCCGCCAGCGCCTCATGCGACAGCGTCCCGCAATCGACGCAGATGATCAGATCATGCGCCGCCGCCAGCGCGGTCATGGCGGGGACGTTGGGGCCATAGCCCTCGTCGATGCGGTCGGGAATATACAACGTGGCCTGACGTCCCTGCTGATGCAGCCAGTCGATCAGCAGCGCCGCGGACGACCCGCCATCCACATCGTAATCGGCAAAGACGGCGATGCGCTGCCCCGCCACGGCTGCCTCGACCAGCCGCGCCGCCGCGACCTCCATGTCGCGCAGCACCAGCGGATCGGGCAGCAGATCGCGCAGCTTGGGCGCCAGGAACCCCGGCGCCTCCTCGGGGGGCACGCCGCGTTCGGCCAGCACGCGCGCCACCGGCAGGGGCAGCGCTGCCTGCTGCGCCAACCCCTCGGCCCGCCGCTCCAGATCGGTCAAAGGACCGACCCACCGCCGCCCACTCAAAGAGCTGTCGATGCCCAGAAACGCCGTCATGCTTCTTCTTCACTCAAATATCCCGGGGGGAGTCCCGGGACGGGACCCTCTATCTCACTTGACCGGGTTGCGATAGATCATCCGCCGCACCGACCCGGTCTTGGACCGCATCAGGATGGTCTCGGTGGTCAGGTATCCCGGCTCGCGCTTGACGCCCGCCACGATCGACCCGTCAGTCACTCCGGTCGCCGCAAAGATGACATCATCGGTGACCAGGTCGTCACGCGCATAGATGCGGTCCAGATCCGTGATCCCCGCCTTGCGCGCGCGGCCCTTCTCGTCGTCGTTGCGAAACAGCAGCCGACCCCACATCTGCCCGCCCATGCATTTCAGCGCCGCCGCCGCCAGAACGCCCTCGGGCGCGCCGCCGGAGCCCATGTACATGTCGATGCCGGTCAGCTCGGCCTCGGCGCAATGGATGACGCCAGCGACATCGCCATCGGTGATCAGGCGGATCGCGGCGCCGGTCTGGCGGACCTCGGCGATCATCTCCTCATGGCGCGGACGCTCCAGGATGCACACCGTGATGTCGCTGGCCTCGCAGCCGCGGGCGGCGGCCAAGGCGCGCACGCGCTCGGCCGGGGGCATGTCCAGGCTGACCACGTTGACCGGATAACCCGGCCCCACGGCCAGCTTGTCCATATAGACGTCGGGCGCATGCAGCAGCGTGCCGCGCGGCGCCATGGCGATCACGGTCAACGCGTTGGGCATGTCCTTTGCGGTCAGCGTGGTCCCCTCCAGCGGGTCCAGCGCGATGTCCACGGCCGGGCCGTCGCCGGTGCCGACCTCCTCGCCGATGAACAGCATGGGCGCCTCGTCGCGCTCTCCCTCGCCGATGACGACGACGCCCTTGATGTCCAGCATGTTCAGCTGGTCACGCATGGCGTTCACGGCGGCCTGGTCGGCGGCCTTCTCGTCGCCGCGCCCGATCAGCCGGGCCGAGGCATGGGCCGCCGCCTCGCTGACACGGGCGAGGCCCAGGGACAGCATTCGGTCGTTGAAATCCTTCGGCGCGGTCATGTCCCTCATCCCTTTGTCTCTGTGGGTTGGGGCTTTCTAGGGGGCGGGGCAGGGGGCGGCAAGCCTGACGGCGCTAACGGGCCGGGCTTTCCGACAGCTCCAGCGCCAGCGCGTGGATGCGCGGCACGATGTCGCCCAGGGTCGCATGGACCAGACGATGCCGCTGCAGGCGCGACAGGCCGACAAAGGCCGGGCTGGCCATCACGATGCGGAAATGGCTTTCGCCGCCATCGCGAAAGCCGGAATGGCCGCGATGATCCTCGCTTTCGTCCAGCACCTGCAGGGCCGTGGGCTGCAGGGTTGCAAGCCGTTCGGTCATCTGGTCCGCGATCATCCGCATATCCTTTCCGTCAAGGGGTTTCATGTCCCGCCAGATAGCCTAAACTGCCCGCCTTGAGTCGCAAAGGTGCCCCAGGATGAGCAAGAACGACCCGTTCGGTTTCGACATTTCCGCCGCCAAGGACAAGAAGCGCAAGACCAAGGGGCGGCGCGGCATGTCGGGGGCGTTCGAAACCTCGACCCGCATCTGCGAACGCGAAGGCTGTGACGAGCCGGGCCAGTATCGCGCCCCCAAGAATCCGCGCAACCTTGATGACTATTTCTGGTTCTGCAAGGAGCATGTCCGCGAATACAACGCGAACTGGAACTATTTCCAGGGCCAGTCCGAGGAGGAGTTCCAGCAGTTCATCGACAATGCCACGGTCTGGGAACGCCCCACCAAGCCCTTCGGTCGCGCGGCGGCCGAGGATAAGTGGGCCCGCCATGGCGTCAGCGACCCGCTGGAGATCCTGGGCGCGAACGGCACCGCGCCGGAATCGCGTGCCCAGTCCAGCGCCCGCAAGCTGCCGCCCACCGAACGCCGCGCGCTGGACATTCTTGAGGCCAAGGACCACTGGACCCGCGCCGAGATCCGCAAGCAGTACAAGTCGCTGGTCAAGGACCTGCACCCGGACATGAACGGCGGCGACCGCTCGGACGAGGATCGCCTGTCCGAGGTGGTCTGGGCCTGGGATCAGATCAAGGACAGTCGCTTTATCCGCGACTGAGGCGGCCTGTCCGCGATTGGGGAGGGGGCTGCCGCCCCCGTCGGTTTCACCGACTCCCCCGCGGATATTTTCATGAAGAAGAAGGGCGGCGCCGGACCGCTGCGCCGAGGATCAGTAAGATCAGGGCCAGCACGGGCGCGTTGCCCCACGCCTGCCAGCGGGTTGGCGGCAATGCGCCGGGCAGGGCTGCGTCGATCTTGCCGGCTGTGTTCAGGGGCAGGCTGTCGCGGATCTGGCCGCGGGCGTCGATCACCGCGCTGACCCCTGTATTGGCGGCGCGGACCAGGGGCAGCCCGGTCTCGATCGCGCGCAGGCGGGCCTGGTCGAGGTGCTGGTAGGGGCCGGACAAGGTGCCAAACCAGGCGTCGTTCGTGGCCTGCAGCAGCCATCCCGGGCGCTGGTCCAGCGCGCGCAGATGCTGGGGAAAGATCGCCTCGTAGCAGATCAGCGGCTGAAAGTCGGGCATTCCCGGCAGGCTCATGGCAACCGGGCCCGGTCCCGGCGAATAGCCGTTGCCCTGCTGCGCGGCGAAGGCGCCGATGCCGAACCGCGCCAGCGTGTCGCCCCAGGGGATGTATTCGCCGAAGGGCACCAGGTGGAACTTGTCATAGACCTCGGCCACCGTGCCGCCGGGCAGGATCGTGGCCAGGCTGTTGTAGAACCGGCTGCCCTCGCGGCGCTGGATGCCCATGACCAGGGGCGCGTCGGCGGCCTGGGACAGGACGGGCAGGACCTCGGACGCCTCCTCCAGCAGGAAGTTCACTGCCGTCTCGGGCCAGATCACCAGGTCGCGGCGTCCCGGCTCGGCTGACAGGTCAAGCAGGCGGCGCAGGAACACCGCCGACCATTCCGGGTCCCATTTGAGGCTTTGCGTGGCATCGGGCTGGACGATGCGCAGGATCAGGTCGCGGTCGGCAGGCAGGGGGGCGGCCAGGCGCGCGGCCCCGACAGCCCAGCACCCCGCCCCCAGCAGGATCGCCGCCAGGCCGCCTGCCAGCGTCGCTTTGCGCCCCATGGCCCGCGCCGCGACGGGCAGGGCCGCCATCGTCACCGTCAGCAGGCTGAGGCCCAAGGCGCCGGTCGTGGCGGCGATCTGGGCCACCGGAGTGTCGATCCAGCCGTGGCCTATCTGCGCCCAGGGAAAGCCGGTGAAGATCCAGCCGCGCAGCCAGTCCGACAGGACCAGCGCCGCCGCGATGGCTGCCGCCCGGGCCACGGGCCCCTGCGACAGGCGCGCCGCGGCCCAGGCCGGAAGCGCCCAGAACAGCGCGCCGCCCGCCGCCATCAGGATCAGCGCAAAGGGCGCCATCCAGCCGTGGCGGGCGACATCGACCAAGAAGGGTTCGGTGATCCAGAACAGAGCCAGCGCGAACCAGCCGAAGCCTGCGGCCAGCGCGCGCCACAGGACGGTCGCGGGCGGGGCCTCCGCCAGCCGCCACAGCAAGGCCGCCAGCGCCAGAGGCGTGGCGGCCCAGAGACCGAACGGAGCCAACGACAGGGCCGCGATCAGGCCAAGGGCCAGATCGGGCAGCCAGGTCGCAGGGTGTCGTGCCGCGCGCATCAGGCCTGTGCGTCAGCGTCCTTGGCTGCTGCGGTGTCGGGATCGGCCTTCTTGCGGCGGGTGCGCTTGGGCTTGTCCTCGGCCGGGGCGGCCTCGGCATCCGGGACAGGGGTCGCGGCCTTGCGGCGGCGCGTCGGCTTGGGGGCCTCGGCGTCGGCGGTGGGTGCCTCGGTGGGCTCAGCCGCCTTGCGGCTGCGGGTGCGCTTGGGCTTCGGGGCCGCCTCTGCGGTGGCGTCGGGGGTCGGCGCCTCGGCCTCGGCGGTCTTGCGGCTGCGGCGACGCTTGGGGGCCGGTGCGGCCTCCTCGGTCACCGGAGCCTCGACGGGCTGGGTCTCTGCGGCGGCGGGTGCCTCGGCAACCTCGGCGGGGGCTGCGTCGGCGACGGGCGCGGTCCGGGCCTCGTCAACGGGCTGATCGGCCTGCGCCTTGCCGCGACCGCGTCCGCGAGAGCGGCGGGCGGGCTTGGCGGTTGCCTCGGCGGCCTCGGGCGCAGGGGCGTCGGAGACCGGGGCCTCGGCCACTGGCGTCCGGGCCTCGGACGGGGCGTCGTCGGACAGGCCGATGCTGCGCAGCTCGACCAGCATGAACTGGGGCACATGGTCGCCCATGCCGATCACCTGCGATCCGCGACCGTCCTGATCGCGACCGCGGCGGCCATCGCGACGATCGCCGCGACGCTCGTCCCGGCGGCCTTCCTCACGGCGCGGCTCCTCACGACGAGGTTCCTCGCGGCGGGGCTCTTCGCGACGCGACTCCTCGCGGCGGGGTTGGGCCGGTTTCGGCTCGGGGCGGGCCTCGGCCATAACAGGTGCTTGGACCGGGGCGGCGACCTGCTCGGCCACCGGGGCCTCGACGGGCGCGGCCTCCGGGGCGGGGGTGCTGCCGCCGCGGCGACGGCTGCGGCTGCGCGACGTGGGCTTGCGCTCCTCGGCGGTATCCTCGGTCTTGCGCTCCTCGCGGGCGGGGGTGTCCGAGGCGGCAAAGCCTGCGGGCGCATCGACGCGGGGCAGCGATTTCTTCAGCAGCTGCTCGATCGCGGTCAGATACTTGTCGTCCGACGGCGTCGCGATGCTGATCGAGGTGCCAAGACGGCCCGCGCGACCCGTGCGGCCGATGCGGTGGACGTAATCTTCGGCATGGCTGGGCAGGTCATAGTTGAAGACATGGCTGACGGCCGGGATGTCCAGGCCGCGCGCCGCCACGTCCGACGCGATCAGCAGGCGCAGTTTGCCGTCGCGGAAGGATTCCAGCGTGCGGGTGCGCTGGCTCTGGTCCAGGTCGCCATGGATGGGGGCCGCGTCATAGCCATGCTTGGCCAGCGATTTCGCCAGGATATCCACGTCGGTCTTGCGGTTGCAGAAGACGATGGCGTTGGTCAGCAGATCGCCCTCGGCATCGACCAGCGCGCGCAGCAGGTCGCGTTTCTGCTTGGCGGCCATGTCGCGGCGGGTGGGGGTCAGCTGGATCAGGCGCTGCGTGATCGTCTCGCTGGCCGAGGCCTGGCGGGCGACCTCGATGCGTTCCGGCGAATGCAGGAAGGTGTTGGTGATGCGCTCGATCTCGGGCGCCATCGTGGCGCTGAAGAACAGTGTCTGGCGGGTAAAGGGCGTCAGCTGGAAGATCCGCTCGATATCGGGGATGAAACCCATGTCCAGCATGCGGTCGGCCTCGTCCACGACCATGATCTGCACGCCGGTCAGCAGCAGCTTGCCACGCTCGACATGGTCCAGCAGGCGGCCGGGGGTCGCGATCAGCACGTCCACGCCGCGGTCGATCAGCTTGTCCTGTTCGCCAAAGCTGACGCCACCGATCAGCAGCGCCTTGTTGAGGCGGGTGTATTTGGCATAGGTGTCGAAGTTCTCGGCGACCTGGGCGGCCAGTTCGCGCGTGGGGCACAGCACCAGGCTGCGCGGCATGCGCGCGCGGGCGCGGCCGCGACCCAGCAGGGTGATCATCGGCAGGACAAAACCTGCCGTCTTGCCGGTTCCGGTCTGCGCGATCCCAAGGACGTCGCGGCCCTCCAGCGCGGGCGGGATGGCGCCCATCTGGATCGGGGTCGGCGTCTCGTAGCCTGCTTCCAGGACGGCCTGCAGAACCTTGGGGTCAAGCTTCAGATCAGAGAATTTGGTCATTCGGGGCTTTCCAATAAGCCGTCCCCGTTCGGGGCGCGGTGCGTTCCATGCCGCGCGTGCCCCAAAGGGCGCCAGGGCGGCAAAGTTGGGACGCAATCACGGACGCCCCGCCTTGATGCCTGCCGGATGCAGGCCCGAACCGCCTAGACCAAATGCCGTGCCACGTCAATCTTTCCGATTCGCGCACGCCGTCACCGCAGCGGGGCGGGGGGCTTTCTGTTGACCTCCCCCGGCCCGAAAGGGTAACCCCCGGGGATCAATCAGGAAGCCCATGATGAACCTTTTCACCGATTTGCGCGGCGTCGTCGTCGAGGCGCTGGAACAGATGGCCGCAGCCGGAGAGCTGCCCCAGGGCCTGGACCTGGCCAATGTCACGGTCGAACCGCCCCGCGATCCGGCGCATGGCGACATGGCCACCAATGCCGCGATGGTGCTGGCCAAGCCCGCCAGCATGAAGCCCCGCGACATCGCCGACAAACTGGCCGCCCGCCTGATCGATCCGCGCATCAGCGCGGCCGAGGTCGCAGGGCCAGGCTTCCTGAACCTGCGCCTGTCGCCCGATGTCTGGCAGGGGGTGATCGCCGCCGCGCTGCGGTCCGGTCCTGGCTTTGGCCGGTCCGACATGGGCGCGGGCATCAAGGTCAACGTCGAATTCGTCAGCGCCAATCCCACCGGCCCGATGCATGTGGGCCATGTGCGCGGCGCGGTGTTCGGCGACGCGCTGGCGCGGCTGCTGGATTTCAGCGGCCATGACGTGACGCGCGAATACTATGTCAACGATGGCGGCGCGCAGGTCGATGTGCTGGCCCGCTCCGCCTATGAGCGGTACCGAGAGGCCAACGGGCTGGAGCCCGAGATCCGCGAGGGGCTGTATCCGGGCGATTATCTGATCCCGGTCGGGCAGGCGCTGAAGGACAAGTATGGCGACAGCCTGCTGGACCGTCCCGAGGCCGACTGGCTGGAGGATATCCGCGATTTCGCCACGCGGGCGATGATGGAGCAAATCCGCGGCGATCTGGCCATTCTTGGCGTGCAGATGGACGTCTATTCCAGCGAAAAGGCGCTTTACGGCACCGGCCGGATCGAGGACGCCATCGCCCGGCTGGAGGCGCAGGGCCTGATCTATCGCGGCACGCTGGAGCCCCCCAAGGGCAAGCTGCCCGAGGATTGGGAGGCGCGCGAGCAACTGCTGTTCCGCTCCAGCGCGCATGGCGACGACGTGGACCGCCCGATCCAGAAATCGGACGGCGCCTGGACCTATTTCGCGCCCGACATCGCCTATCATTGGGACAAGATCGACCGTGGCTTCGATCAGCTGATCGACGTGTTCGGCGCCGATCACGGCGGCTATGTCAAGCGGATGAACGCGGCGGTCAAGGCGCTGTCCAATGGCCGCGTGCCGCTGGACGTCAAGCTGATCCAGCTGGTCAAGCTGTTCAAGAACGGCGAACCGTTCAAGATGTCCAAGCGCGCCGGCACCTTCGTGACCCTGCGCGACGTGGTCGAGGAGGCGGGCGCCGATGTGACCCGCTTCATCATGCTGACCCGCAAGAACGACGCGGCGCTGGATTTCGACTTTGCCCGCGTGCTGGAGCAGTCCAAGGACAACCCGGTCTGGTATGTCCAATACGCCAGCGCCCGCGTGCATTCGGTGCTGCGCCGCGCGGCCGAGGCCGGGATCGCGGTCGATGATTCGACCCTGGCGGGGGCCGATCTGTCCGTGCTGGCCCACCCGGCCGAGCTGGAGCTGGCCCGCAAGGTCGCCGAATGGCCGCGCATGGTCGAACATGCCGCCCGCGCGCATGAGCCCCATCGCATCGCCTTCTTCCTCTATGAGCTGGCATCCGACCTGCATTCGCTGTGGAATCGCGGCAATGACGACACGTCGCTGCGCTTCATCCAGGATGGCGACGCGGTCACAAGTCAGGGAAAAATTGCGTTGGTCCGGGCGGTTGGCGTTGTTATTTCATCCGGTCTCGCTATTCTTGGCGTCACTCCGGCGGAAGAAATGCGCTGACTGAATGCGTCGCTGCCGGGGAAGGCTGAGAGCAGGCAAAAGTTAATCCGGGACAACCGGCGGGCAGGCGAACATGGCAGTGATGGACTTCCGCGAAGGCGGCTACGTATTCTCGCGTCACAAGGTGAAGCGCGAATTCTCCTACGATCAGAACGGCCAGCCGCATCTGGCGGCCGGTCATTCCGGCGCGGATCGCGCGACGGGCGACGATGGCCTGCCCGCGCGGCTGGCCCGCGTCACCCATTACATGGGCGCGGTCGCCTCGGTCGGGCTGATGGTCGGGCTGATGGCCTGGGGCTGGCAGCTGGTGTCGCGCGACGTGTCGGGCGTGCCCGTCATCCGCGCAGTCGAGGGCGAGGCCCGCACCACCGCCGACAATCCGGGCGGACAGCTGACCAACCATACCGGCCTGGCGGTGAATTCGGTCGCGGGGGGGCAGGCGCTGGCGCCCGCCGATCAGGTCGCCATCGCGCCCTCGCCCACGGATCTTCTGGAGGATGACGTGGCGATGGGCCGCTTGGGCGCCACCGCCCGCGAACCCGCCAACCCGTCAGAGACCCCGCTGACCTTTGCCGGAGAGCCGATCGTGCCGCTGTCCGACAGTGAGGCCCGCGCCCTGGCCGAGGCTCAGGCCGCCGCCGCCGCCGAACGCGCGCTGGCCGATGAGGCCGTGAACCAGGCCGCCATCATCGACGCCCCCGCCAGCGAAGGCCCCGTCACCGAAGTCGTCACCGACGAGAACGGCGTCCCCGCCCAGGCCGCAGCCATCGCCGAGGCGCTGGTCCAGGCCCAGGCCGAGGCCAATCCCGGCGTCGTCATGGCCTCGGCCCGCCCGGCCCCGCGTCCGCGCATCACCCGCGTCGCCGCCGCTGCACCCACCCCTGCGGCCGCACCCGCGCCTGCCGCCGCCGAACGCGCGCCTGAACCGGCGCCCGCGCCCGCCCCGGTCGTCGCCGCCAGCAGCGCCAGCGGGCCGGTCGTGCAGGTCGGCGCCTTTGACAGCAACGCCATCGCCCAGGGCGAATGGCAGCGTCTGGCAGGCCGCAACGGCAGCCTGTTCTCGGGCAAGGCGCCGGTCATCCAGGAACACCAGTCGAACGGGCGCACCTTCTGGCGGCTGCGCGTGGCGGGCTTTGGCTCGATCAGCGAGGCGCGGCAGTTCTGCTCGGCGCTGCAATCGTCGGGGACGGATTGCCTGGCGCTTGGCGGCTGAGACCGTGCCCAATGCCACGATTCTGGGCGGCATCGCCGGACTGTCGCTGACCCCGGACGAGGCCGCGTTCTTTTGCGCGGCCGACCCCTGGGGCTTTATCCTGTTCGGGCGCAACGTGGACAGCCCCGACCAGCTGCGCCGCCTGACCGCCGATCTGCGCGAGGCCGTGGGCCGCGATTGCGTCATCACCGTCGATCAGGAGGGCGGGCGCGTCCAGCGCCTGCGTGCGCCCCATTGGACCGACTGGCCCGCGCCGCTGGATCAGGCGCGTGCGGGGCCGCGCGCCATGTGGCTCTATTACCACCTGATCGGGCAGGAACTGCGCGCCGTCGGCATCGATTCGAACTGTGCGCCCACGCTGGACGTCGCGCAGGATGCGACGCATCCGTTTCTGCGCAACCGCTGCCTAGGGACCGACCCCGCGCAGGTGGCCAAACTGGGTCGGGCTGCGGCGGAGGGTCTGCTGGCGGCGGGCGTGCTGCCGGTGGTCAAGCACATGCCCGGACATGGCCGCGCGCAATCGGACAGCCATCACGACCTGCCAACGGTCGATGCCGACCCCGCCACGCTGGATGCGGTCGATTTCGCGCCCTTCCGCGCGCTGGCGGACCTGCCGATGGGCATGACCGCACATATCCGCTTTCCGGCCTTCGACACGGTGCCCGCGACGGCATCGCGGCGGCTGATCGGCCTGATCCGGGAGGAGATCGGCTTTGACGGGCTGCTGATGACCGATGACATCACCATGAACGCCCTGTCCGGGACCGAGGCCGAGCGGGCGCGCGCGTCGCTGGCGGCGGGCTGCGATCTGGTGCTGCATTGCAACGGCACCCTCGCCGCGATGGAGCCGGTGGTCCAGGCCGCGGGCGCCATGACGCCCGAGGCCCGCCGCCGTGCGGACGCGGCCTTGGCCCGCCGCAGGCCGCCCGCCCCCGCCGATATCGCCGCCCTGACCGCCGAATGGCGGGCGCTGAGCGCTTGACAGACGCGCGCGGGCGCGGACCCTTGTCCCGCCGATGACCGGAGGTTTCGTGCCCAGACAGGTGCCCTATCTGCAACCCGTTCCCGACGCCGCCGAGGTCGCGCAGCGCCGCGCGGACGAGGCGCTGATCGTCGACGTGGACGGCTATGAGGGGCCGCTGGACCTGCTGCTGACGCTGGCGCGGACGCAGAAGGTGGACCTGCTGAAGATCCGCGTGCTGGATCTGGCCGAACAGTATCTGGCCTTTGTCGAACAGGCCCGTGCCCTGCGGATCGAACTGGCGGCGGACTATCTGGTCATGGCCGCCTGGCTGGCCTTCCTGAAATCGCGGCTGCTGCTGCCGCCCGACCCCCAGGCCGAGGGGCCATCGGCCCAGGACATGGCCGCGCATCTGGCCTTTCAGCTGGAGCGTCTGGCCGCCATGCGCCAGGCCGCAGCCCAGCTGATGGGCCGCGACCGCCTTGGCCAGAGCCGCTTTGCCCGCGGCGCGCCCGAGACCGTGGCCCGCAGCCGCCGCACCCAGTGGCAGGCCGGGCTGATCGACCTGATGCGCGCCTATGCCCGGCTGAAGACGCGCGACGAATTCCGGCCCTATGCCTTTGACCGCCATGACATCTTCACGATGGAGCAGGCGCTGGAGCGGCTGCGGCGGATGATCGGGTTCACCGGCGACTGGACCGACCTGTCGGTCTTTCTGCCCGACGGCTGGTCGGGCGACCCCGCGCGGCGGCGCAGCGCCACGGCTGCGACCTTTGCCGCCGCGCTGGAGCTTGCGCGGCAGGGGCGGCTGGAGATACGGCAGGCGGACACCTTCGCGCCCATCCATTACCGGCAAAAGCCCCATGACGACTGATTTTCCGCCACCGCCCCTGGACGCCCAGTCCCGTATGGTCGAGGCGATCCTGTTCGCGGCCGCCACCCCCCTGACCGTGCGCGATCTGGCCGCCCGGATGCCGCATGGCTGCGACCCCGCCGAGGCGCTGGCCCTGCTGCGCCAGACCTATCAGGGGCGCGGGGTGGTGCTGGAACGTGTGGGCGACGGGCACGCCTTTCGCACTGCGCCCGACCTGTCCTTCCTGATGCAGACCGAGACGGTGGACACGCGCCGCCTGTCGCGCGCCGCGATCGAGACTCTGGCGATCATCGCCTATCACCAGCCCGTCACCCGCACCGAGATCGAGGAGGTGCGCGGCGTGGCCCTCAGCCGGGGCACGCTGGACCAGCTGATCGAGATGGAATGGGTGCGCGTGGGCCGCAGGCGGATGACGCCGGGCCGCCCCGCGACCTATGTGGTGACCGAGGCGTTCCTGGACCATTTCGGCCTGGAATCGGCCCGCGACCTGCCCGGACTGACCGAATTGCGGGCGGCGGGCCTGCTGGAGTCGCGCCCCACCGCCGATGGGCTGGGTCTGCCCCTTGTGGCGGAGGGCAGCGATGCCGATATTGAGACCGACGATCCCGCCGAGGATCTGTTCGAGGATGAATAAGGGGCCGCGCCGATGAATATGAACCAGCTGTTCAACATGTTCACCCGCCTCGTCGCGCGCCGCGCGATGAACTGGGGCATCAACAAGGGCATGAGCACCCTGTCGCGTAACAAGGGCCAGACGCCCGATGCCGGGCCGCGCACCCCGCAGGACAAGGCGCAGACCAAGCAGACCCAGGACATGGCGCGCAAGATGCGCACCCTGGGCCGCATGACGCGTCGCTGACCCTACCCTTTCGGCGCGACCCGGGTTAGGGCTGCGCGATGGACAACACCCCTTTCGATATCTTTCTGGTCGCCACGCCCGGTCTTGAAGCGCCCTTGGCCGCCGAGGCCGCGGCGCTTGGCTGGCAGCCCGTGATCCAGCCCGGCGGCGTGACCGTCCAGGGCGGCTGGACGGATGTGTGGCGCGCGAACCTGTGCCTGCGCGGGGCGACGCGCGTCCTGGCCCGCATCGGCGGCTTCCGCGCCATGCACCTGGCCCAGCTGGACAAGCGCGCCCGCAAGTTCCCCTGGGGCGACCTGCTGCCCAAGAATATCCCGATCCGGGTCGAGAGTGTCTGCCGCGCATCCAAGATCTATCACGCCGGCGCCGCCACGCAGCGCATCGAACGCGCCATCACCGAGGAGCTGGGCGCCCCCCTCGCGCAGCCGTCGGACAGCGGCCCCGCGATCACCGTCAAGGCGCGGATCGAGGATGACCTGGTCACCTTCAGCTTGGATACGACTGGCGAATCGCTGCACAAGCGCGGCCACAAGGAGGCCGTCGCCAAGGCCCCCATGCGCGAGACCATGGCCGCGATGTTCCTGGCCGAGATGGGCTATGACGGCAGCCAGCCGGTGCTGGACCCGATGTGCGGTTCGGGCACCTTCCTGCTGGAGGCGGCGGAGATCGCCCTAGGCCTGCTGCCCGGACGCAGCCGCGGTTTTGCCTTTCAGCGCTTTGCCAATTACGACGCGGCCGCCTTTGCGCGGCTGAACGTGGCCCCTGCGGCGCGGGACCTGCCCGCGCGGTTCATGGGGTTCGATCGCGACCCCGGCGCGATCCGCATGAGCGAGGCGAATGCCGCCCGCGCGGGCGTGACTGCCGTGACGCGGTTCCAGGCCGGTCAGGTCACCGACCTGCAGCGCCCGGAGGGGCCGCCGGGCATCGTGATCGTGAACCCGCCCTATGGCGCGCGGATCGGCAACAAGGGCCCGCTGTTCGGCCTGCACGGCCAGATGGGCACGGTCTTCCGCGAGCGGTTCCAAGGCTGGCGTATCGGCATCGTCACCTCCGAGGCGGGGCTGGCCAAGGCCACCGCCCTGCCCTGGAAGGCGCCCGGACCCATCGTCGCGCATGGCGGGCTGAAGGTCCGCCTGTGGCAGACCGGCCCGCTTTAGCGGAACTGCTTGGCCAGCTTCAGGCCCTGACCCTGATAATTCGAGCGGATTCCCTCGCCATACAGGCGCTCGGGACGGGTCGACATGCGCTCATAGACCAGGCGGCCGACGGTCTGGCCGTGTTCCAGCACGAACGGCGCCTCGTGACAGCGCACCTCAAGGACGCCGCGCGCGCCGTGCCCCTCATCGCCGATGCCGAAGCCCGGATCGAAGAAGCCCGCGTAATGCACCCGGAATTCGCCAACCATCGCCAGATAGGGGGCCATCTCGGCCGCGTAATCGGCGGGAATCGCCACTGATTCGCGGCTGACCAGAATGTAGAAGGCGCCGGGGTCCAGAATCAGCCGCCCCTCGGTGCTGTGCAGTTCGTCCCAGAATTCGGCGGCGGGATAGGCGCCGATCCGGTCCAGGTCGATCACCCCGCTATGCGGCCGCGCGCGATAACCGACCAGATCGCCCTCAGCAGGCCGAAGATCGACCGAAAACCCCAGTCCCTGATCGATCAGCGCCGGCGCGCCGCCCACCAGCGGCTGCTCTGCGTGCAGGGCGGTCAGGTCGCTGTCCGACAGGACCGCCTGGCCCCGGCGCAGGCGCAATTGGTTCAGGCGCATGCCGGGCCGCACCAACACCGAAAAGCTGCGCGGACAGATCTCGGCATAAAGCGGGCCGTCATAGCCCTCGGGCAGGCGGTCGAATTCGGTGCCGTCATCGGTGACCAGCCGCGTCAACAGGTCCAGCCGCCCGGTCGAGGATTTGGCATTGGCCACCGCGGACATGCCCGCGGGCAGGGCGATTCGCTCCTGCAGCGGAATCAGATAGACGCAGCCGCGTTCCAGCACCGCACCTTGGGTCAGGTCCATCTGGTGCATCTGGAAATCGGCCAGCCGGTCCGCGATGCGCCGCCCGCGCCCGGCCAGAAAGCTGGCGCGCAGGCGATAGGCGGTCGTGCCAAGGCGCAGGTCCAGGCTGGCGGGCTGGATCTGTTCGGCGGTCACGGGGGCATCGGCGCGGATCACGCCCCGGTCGATCAGGCCGCGGATATCGCTGTCGGGCAGAACGCCATTCATGTCGGAAACCCCTGATGCAGGTGGGGGATAAGGGAAACGCCCATCCTTGAAAAAGGATGGGCGTTTTCGGAATGGTCGGGCCGGAGAGATTCGAACTCTCGGCCTTCCGCCCCCCAGACGGACGCGCTAACCAGGCTGCGCCACGGCCCGACGCGCATCGTATAGAGCGATCCGGCAGGCCAGCACAAGGCCTTGAAAGCGGAAATCTTTGCCAAATCGCAATGACCTGTCAGGACAGGTGCAACATGGCCCGCGCCAGCCGGAACGCCGTGGGCTGCGCGGCCGGCCAGCGGGCATCGGCAGGCGACATGCGCTGCAGATGGTCGGCCAGGGCGGTCAGCCGGGCCAGCCAGGTGGGGGTCTGGGCGGGGCGGGTCTGGTCAGTGCCCGGGGCCTGATGACGGCGCGCCAGCAGGGCCGCGCCGCGCGCACGCACGGCCTGACCCCGATCGACGGCGATCTGGCGCACGGCGCCGCGGATGGTCAGCCCCTCGTCGCGCAGCAGCACGCAGATGCCCGCAGCCAGATCGACATCGGCGGGGCGGTAATACCGTCGGCCATCGGGCCGCTTCATGGGTTTGAGCGCAGAGAACTGCGTCTCCCAATAGCGCAGGACATGGGGCGCCACGCCGATCATCCCGGCCACTTCGCCGATGGACCGAAAGGCCTCTGCGCCCTTTGCCATGCGCCGGGCGGCCCCTAGCGCTTGTTGCCGGCTGCCACGCGATCCTTCATCAGGTGCGAGGGCCGGAAGGACAGCACCCGGCGCGGGGTGATGGGCACCTCTTCGCCGGTCTTGGGGTTGCGCCCGATTCGCTCGTTCTTGTCACGGACCGAAAAGGTGCCAAAGGACGATATCTTCACCTGCTCGCCGCGCACCAGCGCATCCGAGATGTGGTCCAGCACGCTTTCGACCAGCTGCGCGGATTCGTGGCGGGACAGACCGACGTCGCGAAATACCGCTTCGGCCAAATCCATCCGGGTCAAGGTCTTGTCGCCCATGGTGATCCTCTTGAATGTGGGAAGGATGGTCGGATTTCCCGTGCCTGTCAACGAAGACCGCGGGGAAATCGTTCCCCGCCCGATACTTGTCACCGCGCCGGGGGCTGTGGCAGGCCGTCGATGCCGGGCGGGCAGGGCCGCCCGCAGCGGGTCACCAGCGCAGGACGACCGATCCCCAGCTGAGCCCGCCGCCGATCGCCTCGGTGACGATCAGCTGGCCGGGTTTGAACCGCCCCTCGCCATCGGCGACCGACAGGGCCAGCGGGATCGACGCGGCCGAGGTGTTGCCGTGATCGGCCACGGTCAGCACGACCTTTTCCATCGGCAGCTGCATGCGCTGCGCGGTGGCGGTGATGATGCGCATGTTGGCCTGATGCGGGACCAGCCAGTCGACATCGGCCCCGGTCAACCCGGCCTTGTCCAGCGCGGTATGCGCCGTCTTGGCCAGCTTTTCGACCGCGTGGCGGAAGACCAGGTTGCCCTGCATCCGCAGCTGCCCGGCCGTCCCGGTCGAGGACACGCCGCCATCGACGTAAAGCAGGTCGCGATAGGTGCCGTCGCTGTTGAGATCGCTGGACAGGATGCCCCGGTCGTCGCTGGTCCCGGCGCCCTCCTGGGCCTCCAGGATCACCGCGCCGGCGCCGTCGCCGAACAGCACGCAGGTGCCGCGGTCGGTCCAGTCCATGATGCGCGAGAACGTCTCGGCGCCGATCACCAGGATGCGGTCGGCCTGACCCGCCTGGATCATCGCATCGGCATTGGCCAGCGCAAAGACAAAGCCCGCGCAGACGGCCTGCACGTCATAGGCAAAGCCGCGCGACATGCCCAGGCCCGCCTGGACCATGGTCGCGACGGCAGGAAAAGTGAAATCGGGGGTGGAGGTGGCCAGCACGATTCCGTCGATATCGGCGGCGGTCAGACCGGCGCGGTCCAGCGCGGCGCGGGCCGCGCGAATCGCCAGATGGCTGGTGTTCTGACCCTCGGCCGCGAAATGGCGCCGCTCGATCCCGGTGCGCGAGCGGATCCATTCGTCGGTGGTCTCCAGCTGACCCTCGAACCAGCTGTTCTCGACGATGCGTTCGGGCAGGTAATGGCCGGTGCCGCGGATGACCGAACGTCGGGTCACGAGGATGCTCCTGTCTCGGCCGCGCTGGCCGATGCTGCGGCGCCCTGGGCCACGCGGGCGGCAAGGCGGTCCTGAAAGCCTGATTCGGCGAGGGTGAAGGCCAGCTTGATCGCCGCGGACACGCCGGTCGCATCGGCGGAGCCGTGCGATTTCACCACCGTCCCGTTCAGACCCAGAAAGATGCCGCCATTGACGCGGCGCGGGTCGATGCGCTTTTGCAGGCGCTTGAGCGAGGTCATGGCCAGAAGGGCCGCGAATTTCGACATGATGGAATTGGAAAAGGCGTCCTTGAGGAAATCGCCCACAAGCTTGGCCACGCCCTCGCCGGTCTTCAAGGCGACGTTGCCGGTAAACCCGTCCGTCACGATCACATCCACGCGGGCCGAGGGCAGATCGCCCCCCTCGACAAAGCCGACATAGGTAAAGTTGCCGCTGGCTGCGGCCTCGATCAGGTCATGGGCCTGCTTCAGCTCGGCCCGGCCCTTGTGTTCCTCGGTGCCCACATTCAGCAGGCCGACGCGCGGCATGGCCAGCCCCAGCCCATTGCGGGCATAGGAGGCGCCCATCAGCGCATATTGCAGCAGGTCATGGGCATCGGCGCGGATATCGGCGCCCACATCCAGCAGGATGTTGAACCCCTGCGGGCTGCGCGATGGCCACAGGCAGGCGATGGCGGGACGGTTCACGCCCGGCAGCTTGCGCAGGCGCAGCATCGACAGCGCCATCAGCGCGCCGGTATTGCCGCAGGACACGGCGACCTGCGCCTCGCCCCGCTTGACCGATTCCAGCGCGGACCACATCGACGTTCCCTCGCCCTTGCGGACGATCTGGCTGGGCTTGTCATGCATGGTGACGACGCCACCCGCGTGACGGATGTCGCAACGACCCGCCAGCACCTTGCGGCGCGCGATCAAACCCTCCAGCACCGCCTGATCGCCATGGACGATAAAGCGGACCTCGGGGTTCTTCTCGGCGCTTTCGGCCATGCCGGCGACAACGACCGAGGGGCCGCGATCGCCACCCATGGCGTCAACCGAAATCACCACGCTGCCCCCGGTTTCGGGCGCGCGCGGTGTCGGCGTGCTTGCGTTCGGAACGGTCATCAACAGGCGCCGCGTGCCGAAATCAGGCCGCGTCGTCGTCCAGGTCGATCTCGTTCGCCTTCGCGATCACTTCGCGATCGGCATAGTGGCCGCAGGACGGGCACACGTGATGCGGACGCTTCAGCTCGCCGCAGTTGGAGCATTCGTTCGGGTTGCCCGCGACCAGCGCATCATGCGCACGGCGCATGTTGCGCTTGGACCGGGTTACGCGATTCTGAGGGACAGCCATGTCACCACCTCGGTTGTCAGGGTGCTGCGCCGCGACGCTATGGCACCAGATTTGAATTCGTAAATGAACCGCGCAGATACGCGATGGCGGTCCTGCCCGCAAGCCCCGAAGGCGCGGGAGGGCCGCAATTGCGCCACGATCCGGCCTCATTTGGCGCGAAACCGCCCCGATTGCGCCCCCCGACCCGACCCGCGCGGTCATTTCGCGCCCGTGCTGTGGCGCGGCGGCCACGCCCGGCGGTCAGGATTCGTCCGTCCGGCCTCCCAGCAGCTTGTCCAGACCGGCAAAGGGGCGGCGCGTGTCGGTGGCCTCGGGTTCGGGGGCGGTGGCCTGCAGCGATGCGCCCTCGGCGCGCGGGTATTCGGGCAGGGCCAGCGACAGCGCCTCGATCATGATGGCGGTCAGGTCGATGAAATTGCCCAAGGGTTCCAGCGTCTCGTCCGGCATCTCGGCCTCGTCGCCCTCGGGCGCTGTCACGTGCGGAGAGAACTGGATGCGGACCTTGTCGGTCACATGCGTGCGCACGGGTTTCAGCGTCACCACGCAGGGCTGGGTCACCCGCGCCGCCAGATCGCCGGTCAGCAGCCAGCCGTCGGTGCCCTGGGCGCGGACCTGGCCGCGAAGATCTAGACGCGACAGGGCATCGATGCCCAGCTCGGTCGCGATGGCCGCGCAAACCTGATCGTCGGGGCGCAGGTGAAAGGGTGTCGCGCTGTTGGGGTTTAGATGCGCCACGCGCAGGCGTTGCGGATGTCGGTCGGGATGCAGGTCGGGGGATGTCATGGGGCCTCGGGCGATACGGAGTAATGGGGGGGGCGATGGGGCGCGGCGGGGCCGGGCCGGTCGGATTGATATTCTTGAGCAGGGTGGCCGAGTTTGCTAGGCAGGGCGGACCGCGTCAACCGCCCCAAGGAGGGAACCCGCCCATGACCGCCATCAGAACCCTGATGAAACTGGCGTTTCTGGCTGTCCTCGGGCTGGTCGCCTGTGCACCCATTGAACGCAATCACGGCTATGTCCCCCCGGATCTGGAGCTGGCGCAGGTCGTGCCGGGCCAGACCACCATGGACGATCTGCCCGGCCTGATCGGCCGCCCCTCGGCGCAGGGGCTGCTGACGGGATCGGGGTGGTACTATGTCGGATCGCGCTGGCGCCGCCTCGGCCCCGCCGCCCCGCAGGAGATCGACCGCAGGGTCGTCGCCATCTCGTTCGCGCCCTCGGGCGTGGTCAGCAATGTCGAGACCTTCGGCCTGGAGCGGGGCCGCGTCGTCACCCTGTCGCGCCGCGTGACCGACGGCTCCGTGACCGAGATCAGCGTGATCGGCCAGCTGCTGGGCAACCTGGGCAACTTCCAGGCGGGCGACTTCATCGAATAAAGCCCCCTGCGTCCGGGGGGCCATCGGCGGGGGCGGTTCAGACCGCCAGCCGGTGCAGCTGGTCGCGGTGCCCCGTGCGCCCCGATGGCAGGTCCGGGTCCGAGGTCATCGCGATGGCCATCGCGGGCTGCCTGCGCGTGGCGGGGAACACATAGATCATCTGCCCGCCATAGCCCCAGCCATAGCGCACGTCGCGCCCGCCCATCTGGCCCAGGAACCAGCCATAGCCGTATCCCTGCCCGCTGAAGATGCTGGCGGTGCGACGCTGCCAGCTTTGGTCGATCCAGGCGCGGGGCACGACCTGACGGCCGCCGGCCTGACCCTCCTGCGCATACATCGCGCCAAAGGCCAGCAGGGAGCGGGTGCACATCGCCATCTGGTTGCCGCCCAGATAGATGCCCTGCGGATCGCGGTCCCACCCGGTGATGCGGAACCCCGGCACCGGCCCCAGCCAGTCGCGCGCCACATCCAGCAGCGGGCGCCCGGTGACGCGGGTCAGGATCGCCGCGACCAGATGGGTCGAGGCGGTCGAATACTGCATCCGCGTGCCGGGGTCCTGAACGACGGGCGCGGCCAGCGCGCTGCGCACCCAGTTCGGGCTGCTGACCCATCGGCCATAGTTCTGGCCCGACTGTCGCTCCAGCCCGGCCTGCATGGACAGCAGGTTGCCAAGCGTGATCCGCGCGATCCGCGGGTCCGGGTTCGCGGGCAGGTCGCTGCGCAGCAGGGGGCCACGGGCTGATCCGCGCCCTCCAGCAGGCCGCGCCCGATGGCGATGCCCGCCAGGGCCGAGACCACCGATTTCGACGCAGACTTGATGTTCGTGGGACGGTCGGGGGTGAACCCGTTATAGCCGCGCGCGGCCAGTTCCCCCCCCTGCGCGCCATCCGCCCGCCACAGGGCGACGGCGCGCAGGGGGCGCATCTGTCCGGCCTCGGCCAGCAGGGGGGCAAGGCTGGCACGGGCCAGTCGGGGGGCTGCCAGCAGGGGCAGGGCGGCGGCGGTCAGGATCAAGGCGCGTCTTTTCATGCAGACAATATGGGACGGTCCGCGGCACTTGGGCAATCACGCTTGCGTGGGCGGGGCGGGGCCTTTACCCCTTGGGCCGTCCGCTTGGAAAGGTCCCGACATGAGCGCGCTGGATGATCTTGCCCCCGTTCCGTTCCACGATGCCGACGACCGGCAGCGGGCGCGGATGCTGTCGCGTCTGGCCGATACCGAACTGTCGGTGGCGCTGTTGCGCGAGCCCGCCCATGACCAGGTCGAGCTGCAGATCTTTGATCTTGACGGTGTCCGGATGGCGCTGGCCTGCGACGCCGAGGACCGGCTGGCGGATTTCTTTGGCCATTCCGTGGCTTATGCGGCGCTGCCGGGGCGGGTGCTGGCCGGGCTGCTCAAGGCGGACGGGGCGGGCCTGCTGGTCAATCCGGGCCACCCGTCCGAGATGATGCTGGACGCCGCCATGCTGGACTGGCTGACCGGCGCGCTGGAGGCCGCCCCGGAGGAGGCCGAGGCCCGGCTGCGCCTGACCGCGCCCGATGCGGGCGTGGCGGCCGATCTGTCCGATGCGCTGGCCGAACGGCTGGCCGACCTGCGGGGTCTGGTCGCAGGGGCGGCGCTGGTCGGTGTGGCGGGCGGTGGGCATCTGCTGGTCATTGCGGGCGCGCCCGTGGACCGCCAGCCCGCCATCGCCAAGGCCCTGGCCGAGGCGCTGGCCTTTCTGCCGCCCCAGCCCGGCGGCGTCGACATCAGCTTTTCCGACACCGCCCCGCCGCCCGGCGCGCTGCTGTTCGACCTGACGCCCCCCGCCCCCGAGGTCGAGGCTCCGCGCCCCAAGGGCCCCCCGATCCTGCGCTGAGGCCCCCCGCCGCCCTTGCCGCCCGCGCGCCGCAGGGGGCCAAGCGCGGTTGCACAGCCCCCGGCAACCTGCGACAAACCGGCCATGCACCTGCGTCACAAAGCCCTTGTCGTCCATCTTCTGACCGCCAGCGGTGCGGTCCTGTCCATGCTGGCCATGCTGGCCGCGGTGCAGGGGGAATGGGCGCTGATGTATCTGTGGCTGGTCGTGGCCTTCGTCGTGGACGGCATCGATGGCCCGCTGGCCCGCCGCTATGACGTCAAGAAGAACTGGCCCGCCTATGACGGCGTGCTGATGGACCTGATCATCGACTATCTGACCTATGTGTTCATCCCGGCCTTTGCGCTGTTCCAGTCGGGGCTGCTGTCGGGCTGGACGGGCTGGTTCGCGATCATCGTGATCGTCTTTGGCAGCGTCGTCTATTTCGCGGATACACGGATGAAGACGCGCGACAATTCATTCGCGGGCTTTCCCGGCTGCTGGAACATGGTCATCCTTGTCCTGTTCGCGACCGAGCCGCACTGGATCGTCATCCTGCTGATCGTCACCACGCTGAGCATCGCGATGTTCACCGGCATCAAGTTCATCCACCCGGTTCGCACCGAACGCTGGCGGGCGGTGTCGCTGCCGGTGGCGCTGCTCTGGGTGCTGTTCGCGATCTGGGCGGCCTGGCTGGATTTCCACCCCGGACCCCTGGCGCTGTGGGGGCTGATCCTGACATCGGTCTGGCTGCTGGTCGCGGGGGCGGTGCAGCAGATGCTGCCCGTGCGGCGCAGGCGGGGCTGAGCGCGACCCGTCAGGGCCGCGCGGCCGCCTTGCGCGTCGATCGCAGGTCGAACAGGCCGAATGCGGCCACCACCACAAAGCACAGCCCCGGCACGACATAGGCCAGCGCGGCCCCCTGCGCATCCATCACCGCGCCATGGATCAGCGGCACCAGCGCGCCGCCCAGGATCGCCATGACCAGCCCCGCCGCGCCGAACTTCGTGTCCTGGCCCAGCCCCTGCAGGGCGATGCCATAGATGGTCGGGAACATCAGCGACAGGCAGGCCGACAGCGCCACCACCGCCCAGACCCCGGCCAGACCCGGCCCGGTCGCCGCGAACAGGCACAGCGCGGTGCCTGCCACGGCCATGACCGTCAGCAGTGCGGCGGGCCGGATCACGCCCATCGCCCCCACCATCACGAAGCGCGCGATCAGAAAGACGATCAGGCTGGCCTGCAGATACCAGCCCGCCTGCGCCTCGGTCCCGCCCAGGGTGGCGATGACATAGGGGATGGTGAAGGTCCACGCGCAGGTCTGCGCCGCGACGTTGAAGAACTGCGCCACCACGCCAAAGACATAGTGCCGGTTGGACAGCAGCCGCCGCAGGGTCGGGCCGAACTGCACCCCGGCGGCGTCAGGGGCGATGGATTCGCGGTCGGTCGGGATGCGCAGCAGCGCGATGGCCACCCAGATCACCAGAAGCACCACCGCAAAGCCGACATAGGGGGTCATAACGGCCGTCAGCTCGGCCCGCTGGATGGTCTCGAGCGTGGCTGCGGGCATGGCGGCGCGTTCGGAATCGGTGGCGGGGTTCAGCTGCGGCAGGATCAGCGTCGCGGCCAGAAAGACGCCGATATTGGTGCCGACCGGGTTGAAGGCCTGTGCCAGGTTCAGGCGGCGGGTGGCGTTGCCTTCGGGGCCCATCGCGATGACGAAGGGGTTGGCCGAGGTCTCCAGGATGGACAGCCCGCCCGCCAGCAGGAACAGCGCCAGCAGAAAGAACCCAAAGGTCATCGCCTGCGCCGCCGGATAGAACAGGAACGCCCCCGCGATGGCGCAGCCCAGCCCGGTCAGGATGCCGGTTTTGTAGGAGAAGCGCCGGTTGATGAAGGCCGCGGGCAGCGCCAGTAGGAAATAGGCCCCGTAATAGGCGAACTGCACGAAGGACGCCTGCAGCGTGCTCATCGAAAAGATGCGCGAGAAGACCTGGACCAGCGGGTCCGTCATGTTCGCAGCAATCCCCCAGGCCGCAAAGCATGTGACCAGCAGCGCAAAGGGCAGGCGCATTCCGGCATGAACGAAGGGGGGCTTTGCGGGCATCGGGTTCCTCCTGTGCGGGCGCGCCGTTTGGCACAGATCGGCACGGGGGACCACCGCGAATGAGACACGGGGGCGGTCGCCCGCCCCCGTGTCCCTGCCTGGTTCGCTGGCCCGCGCGGGACCGTCAGTCGTATTTGCGGATCTGGCCCGATTTCAGGCGCGCCAGATAGCTGTTCATCTCGGCCTTGACGATGGGCATCAGCAGATACAGCGCGATGATGTTGACCACCGCCATCGCAAAGATCGCCGCATCCGAGAAGTCGATCACAGGGTCCAGACCGGCCGAGGCGCCGATGACCACGAACAGGCAGAAGATGACCTTGAACACCAGCTCCTTGGTCTGGCCCTCTCCGAAGAGGAAGGTCCAGGCCTTGAGCCCGTAATAGCTCCACGAGATCATGGTCGAGAAGGCGAACAGCACCACCGCCACCACCAGGATATAGCGGAACCAACCAAAGGCGCTGCTGAACGCGTCCGAGGTCAAGGCCACGCCGCTGTTGCCGGTGACGGTCTGGATCTGGGTGCCGGCCTCGTTCAGCACGAACAGGCCCGTGGCCGGGTCGCTGATCAGCTGGCTGGTGATGATGATCACCAGCGCGGTCATGGTGCAGATCACCACCGTGTCGATGAACGGCTCCAGCAGCGACACAAAGCCTTCGGTCGCGGGCTCCTTGGTGCGCACGGCGCTGTGGGCGATGGCGGCCGAACCCACGCCCGCCTCGTTGGAGAACGCCGCGCGGCGAAAGCCCTGGATCAGCGCGCCGATCATGCCGCCGACCACGCCGTCATTGGTGAAGGCGCCGACAAAGATCTGGCTGAAGGCGGTGCCGATCATGTCATAGTTCATGACGATGATGATCAGCGCCGTGCCGACATAGATCGCGGCCATGAAGGGCACGACCTTTTCGGTGACGCGGGCGATGGATTTCAGGCCGCCCACGATGACCAGGAACACGATGATCGCCATCACCACGCCGGTGATCCAGCCGGGATAGGCACCCACGACATTGCTGATTTGGGCATGGGCCTGGTTGGCCTGGAACATGTTCCCGCCGCCAAAGCTGCCCAGGATGCAGAAGATCGCGAACAGCACGGCCAGGATCTTGCCGCCCGGCAGGCCGCGTTCGGCGAATCCCTTGACCATATAGTACATCGGCCCGCCCGACACGGTGCCGTCGGCATATTCGTTGCGGTATTTCACCCCCAGGGTGCATTCGGTGAACTTGGACGCCATGCCCAGCAGGCCCGCCAGGATCATCCAGAAGGTCGCGCCCGGGCCGCCGATGCCGATGGCCACCGCGACGCCCGCGATGTTGCCCAGGCCCACGGTCCCCGACAGGGCGGTGGTCAGGGCCTGGAAATGGCTGACCTCTCCGGCGTCGTTGGGGTCGGAGTAATCGCCGCGGACCAGCGCCAGAGCATGGCCAAAGGCGCGCACCTGGATAAAGCCGAAATACAGCGTGAAGACGGTCGCCGCGACGACCAGCCAGCCCACGATCCAGGGAAAGGTCGTGCCCGGAAAGTTGGAAAAGATCAGGCTGACGAACCAGCCGGTCGAATTGGCAAAGATCTGGTTGACGGTCTCGTCGATGCCCTGGGCTGCGGCGGGGCCCGCGGCCAGCGCCGCAAGGGTCGCGGCTGTGATGCGTGTTTTCATTGTCATTGTCCCTGTTTCTGGCCGGTCACGGCACGATGACCACGGGCACCGGCGCAACCTGCGCCAGCGTCGCCGCGACCGATCCGAAGATGCGCGAGGCAAAGCCCGAATCGCCCATCCGCCCGATGAAGATCATCGCCGCGCCCTCGTCCTTGGCGATGCGGCACAGGGTTTCGGCGATATGGCCATAGCGCAGCGTGGTCGCGCAGGGGATGCCCGCATCCTCGACCCGCTTGACCATGGGGGTCAGGATGGCGACCTCGGCGCGCTGCAACTCCTCCTTGCGGCGGCGGTGGCGTTCCTCGACCTCGGCCGCGGTCAGGAAGCTGTAGGGCGACCACTCCAGGACATGCGCGATCAGGATATTGTCGCCCTGCGCCTGCGCGCGGGTGATGGCAAAATCCAGGGCGCGCACCGAGGCGTCGCTGCCGTCGAAGCCGACGACGATCTTGCGTGACATTGTGCCCTCATCTGTTGGTTCGTTTCTTTGTTCTCGTGCTGAAACGATAGGCAGGGTTGCGGGCCGAGGCCAGAGAAAATGTGTCGCTACAATGTGTCGCGCGCAAACTGCCGCCTGGATGGGCGGTGCAGATCGGGGCTTTTCAAGCCGTCCGCCACACGGCATAGTCCCGCCATGACCCGGATGCGCCACATCGCCACGACCCGCACCGCGCCCCAGGGCGCGCGTCTGGCCGTGCAGCTTCGCGGTCTGCTGCTTCTTACGCTGCGCTGAGCGGGTCTTCCGGGCCGCCGCTCAGTCAGGTCAGCGCCCGGAGTTTCCTTCAGACTTCGCACGAAAGACAGCACCAATGACCGAACAGAACCGCGTCGTGATCTTTGACACCACCCTGCGCGACGGCGAACAGTCGCCCGGCGCCACCATGTCCCATGCCGAAAAGCTGGAAATCGCCGCCATGCTGGACGAGATGGGCGTGGACGTGATCGAGGCAGGCTTTCCCATCGCATCCGAAGGCGATTTCGCCGCCGTGTCCGAGATCGCGCGCCTGGCGAAAACCAGCGTCATCTGCGGCCTGGCCCGCGCCCAGCTGCCCGATATCGACCGCTGCTGGGAGGCCGTGCGCCATGCCCGCCAGCCGCGCATCCACACCTTCATCGGCACCTCGCCGCTGCACCGGGCGATCCCGAACCTGGACATGGACCAGATGGCGGACCGCATCCACCAGACCGTGACCCATGCCCGCAACCTGTGCGACAACGTGCAATGGTCGCCCATGGACGCGACGCGGACCGAGCATGATTACCTGTGCCGGGTCGTGGAAATCGCCATCAAAGCGGGCGCCACGACGATCAACATCCCCGACACCGTGGGCTATACCGCGCCGCGCGAAAGCGCCGCCCTGATCGCCATGCTGCTGGAGCGCGTGCCGGGCGCGGATGAGATCATCTTTGCCACGCATTGCCACAACGACCTGGGTATGGCGACCGCCAACGCCCTGGCCGCGGTCGAGGCGGGCGCGCGCCAGATCGAATGCACGATCAACGGGTTGGGCGAACGCGCCGGCAACACCGCGCTGGAGGAGGTGGTGATGGCGATGCGGGTCAGGAATGACATCATGCCGTATCAGACCGGGATCGACACGACCAAGATCATGGGGATCTCGCGCCGGGTGGCGGCCGTGTCGGGGTTCCCGGTGCAGTTCAACAAGGCCATCGTCGGCAAGAACGCGTTCCTGCACGAATCCGGCATCCACCAGGACGGCGTGCTGAAGAACGTCGAGACCTTCGAGATCATGCGCCCCGCCGATATCGGCCTGACCGAGAACAACATCGCCATGGGCAAGCATTCGGGCCGCGCCGCCCTGCGGGCCAAGCTGGCCGATCTGGGATACGAGGTCGGTGACAACCAGCTCAAGGACATCTTTGTGCGGTTCAAGGCTTTGGCCGACCGCAAGAAGGAGGTCTATGACGACGACATCGTGGCGCTGGTCCTGGACGCCGCCGCCAACACCGCCGAGGATCATCTGCAGGTCAAGCATCTGCGCGTCGTCTGCGGCAGCGACGGGCAGTCGGCCGACCTGACCATGATCGTGGACGGCGTCGAAAAGCGGGCCGAGACGACCGGCGACGGGCCCGTCGATGCGTGTTTCAACGCAGTGCGGGAGATCTTTCCGCATGCGGCGCGGCTGCAGCTGTATCAGGTTCATGCCGTGACCGAGGGCACCGACGCCCAGGCCACCGTCAGCGTCCGCATGGAGGAGGAGGGCCGCATCGTGACCGGCCAGGCCGCCGACACGGACACGATCCTGGCATCGGTCAAGGCCTATGTCGGCGCGCTGAACCGGCTGATCGTGCGCCGCGCGATGACCGGGCGAGACACGGATGCCAAGCAGATCAGCATGTACTCCCATTAAGACGGGGCATCCCGCGCAACCGTGACGCGCGGGATGCCGCCTTTGACCGCCCTGTGGCGCATCGGGGCTTTTCCGGTGGGCGGCGTGGCTCTATACGGGGCCACGCGCGGGCGGCGATTCAGCGCAGGCGGACCATCACAACAAGGCAGGCCGGGCCAACCGGCGCGAAAAGGATACGGGCATGGCATTCGGCGGTTTGTTTTCGACCGACATCGCAATCGATCTGGGGACGGCGAACACGCTGATCTATGTCAAGGGCAAGGGCATCATCCTGAACGAGCCCTCGGTCGTGGCCTATCACGTCAAGGACGGCAAGCGCGTCGTCCTGGCCGTGGGCGAGGATGCAAAGCTGATGCTGGGCCGCACGCCCGGCAGCATCGAGGCCATCCGCCCCATGCGCGAGGGCGTCATCGCCGATTTCGACAGCGCCGAACAGATGATCAAGCACTTCATCAAGAAGGTGTTCAAGCGCACGACGTTCTCCAAGCCCAAGATCATCGTCTGCGTCCCCCACGGCGCGACCCCGGTTGAAAAGCGCGCGATCCGCCAGTCGGTCCTGTCCGCAGGCGCGCGCAAGGCCGGCCTGATCGCCGAACCCATCGCGGCGGCCATCGGCGCGGGCATGCCCATCACCGAACCGACCGGCTCCATGGTCGTCGATATCGGCGGCGGCACGACCGAGGTCGCGGTGCTGTCCCTGGGCGACGTGGTCTATGCGCGCTCGGTCCGCATCGGCGGCGACCGCATGGACGAGGCGATCATCAACTATCTGCGCCGCAACCAGAACATGCTGATCGGCGAATCGACCGCCGAACGCATCAAGACCAGCATCGGCACCGCGCGCATGCCCGATGACGGGCGCGGCGCCACGCTGATGGTGCGCGGCCGCGACCTGCTGAACGGCATCCCCAAGGAGATCGAGATCAGCCAGGCCATGGTTGCCGAGGCCCTGTCCGAGCCCGTCCAGGCCATCTGCGAGGCCGTGATGGTCGCGCTGGAGGCGACGCCCCCGGATCTGGCCGCCGACATCGTCGATCGCGGCGTGATGCTGACCGGCGGCGGCGCCATGCTGGGCGAACTGGACCTGGCGCTGCGCGAGCAGACCGGCCTGTCGATCAGCCTGGCCGACCAGCCGATGAGCTGCGTGGCCCTGGGCACCGGCAAGGCGCTGGAGTTCGAAAAGCAGCTGCGCCACGTCATCGATTACGACAGCTGATCGCGTCGCGGAGGGCGCCAGAATGGCGCGCAAGGGTCCAGATTTCGCCACTCCGGTGCGGCGCGTCCTGATCGCGGTCATGGCGCTGGCGCTGCTGGCGCTGTTCCTGTTCTGGCGCATCGACAGCCCGCGCGCCGAACAGATGCGCACCGCGATGATCGACCGCATCGTGCCGCGTTTCGAATGGGCGCTGGTGCCGGTGACGCGCGTCACGCAGATGGTGTCCGGCTTTCAAAGCTATGCCCGCATCTATGAGCAGAACCAGGAGCTGCGCCGCGAATTGCAGCGCATGTCCGCCTGGCGCGAGGCCGCCGTCCAGCTCGAGCAGGAGAACTCCAAGCTGATGGCGCAGAACAACGTGCGCATCGACCCGGCCCTGACCAGCGTCACCGGCGTGGTCATGGTCGACAGCGGGTCGGCCTTTCGCCAGTCGGTGCTGCTGAACGTCGGTCGCCAGGACGGCATCGTCGAGGGTTGGGCCACGATGGATGGGCTGGGGCTGGTCGGGCGCATCTCGGGGGTGGGGAACCGGACCAGCCGGGTCGTGCTGCTGACCGATCCGTCCTCGCGGCTGCCGGTGACGGTCCAGCCCACGGGCGAACGCGCGCTGCTGACCGGCGACAACACGCCCCTGCCGCTGCTGGAATTCGTGGAACAGGGCGACAATGTGCGCCCGGGCGACCGGGTGGTGTCCTCGGGCGACGGGGGGGTGTTTCCGCCCGGCCTGCTGGTCGGACAGGTCGCGCAGGGCAGCGACGGGCGGCTGCGCCTGCGCATGGCCGCCGATTACGAGCGGCTGGAGTTCCTGCGCGTCCTGCGGTCCCATCCGGCCGAGGCGGTGGTCGATGGCGCAGCCGTCATCCGCGGCGGCATCACCGGGCCGATCGGGCCGCAGCTGCCGACCTCTCCGGTGGATGCGGCGGCGGCCAGCGACCCGCTGGACCCGGGCACGACACCGTGATCCAGTTGCCCCGCCGCAGCTTTGTTCTGGGCACGCTGGTCTTTCTGGCCTCGGTCTGGGTGCTGCTGTTCGTGCGCCTGCTCCCGCTGTCGGGGGGCATCATGGGCTGGCCCGGCCCCGATCTGGGGCTGGCGCTGATCCTGGCCTGGGTGCTGCGGCGCCCCGACCAGCTGGCCGCCCCGGTGATCGTGCTGGCCGTCCTGCTGGAGGACGTGCTGCTGATGCGGCCCCTGGGGCTGTGGACGGTCTTTGTGCTGCTGGCCTCCGAGGCTGCACGACTGCGAGAGCCCCGTTGGCGCGATCAGCCATTCATGGTTGAATGGCTGCGCGTCGGCATCCTGATCGGGCTGGCGATGCTGGGCTATCGGCTGGTGCAGGTGGTGTTCATGCTGCCGGTATCGGCATTGGGGCAGGTGATCCTGCAGTTTCTGGCCACGGTGGCGGCCTATCCGCTGGTCGTGTTCGCGGCGCGCTGGCTGATCGGCCTGCGTCGCAGCGGACGCAACGAGACATAGCGACGAACGAGTCTGGACGGATTGGGCAGTAACGGCATGAAGAAATCCCAACGCGAGATCATGGACAGCAGCCGCCAGATCACCCGGCGGGGCCTGCTGCTGGCGGGCATCCAGATCGGCACCGTGACCACCCTGGCGCTGAAGATGCGGTCGATGCAGTTGGACCACGCCGAGGAATACCGGATGCTGGCCGACGGCAACTCGATCAAGATCCGGCTGCTGCCGCCGTCGCGCGGGCTGATCCTGGACCGCACCGGCATCATCATTGCCGGAAACGAGCAGAATTATCGCGTGACCCTGACCCGCGAGGAGGCGGGTGGCGACGTGGAACCGGTGCTGCGCCGCCTGTCGCAGCTGATCCCCATGACCGAGGCCCGCATCGCGGAGCTGATGGAGGAGTTCGGCCGCCGCAGCGCCATCACCCCCATCGTGCTGGCCGACCGCCTGTCCTGGGAGCAGTTCAGCGCCATCGCCGTCAATGCGCCGTCGCTGCCCGGCGTCACACCCGAATCGGCCCTGTCGCGGGCCTATCCGCGGGCGGGCGATTTCGCGCATGTCATGGGCTATGTCGGGCCGGTCAGCGATTACGACCTGTCGCGGATCGAGGACCCGGACCCGGTCCTGCGCCTGCCCGACTTTCAGCTGGGCAAGATCGGGGTCGAGGGCCGCATGGAGGAGGTCCTGCGCGGCAAGGCCGGCGCGCGCCGCGTCGAGGTCAACAGCCAGGGCCGAGAGATGCGCCAGCTGTCCCGCCAGGAGGGTGAGCAGGGCGCGACATTGCAGCTGACCGTGGATGCGGCGCTGCAGAATTACGCCGCACAGCGCATGGGCGAGGAATCGGCCGCCGCCGTGGTAATGGATTGCCAGACCGGAGAGCTGATCTCGATCTGCTCGTCGCCCAGCTTTGATCCCAACAAGTTCGTGCGCGGCATCAGCAGCCCGGAATATCGCGCGCTGATGGATCACGACCACCGCCCCCTGGCCGACAAGACGGTGCAGGGCGTCTATCCGCCCGGATCGACCTTCAAGATGGCCACCCTGATGGCGGGGCTGGAGGCGGGGGTGATCAACGCGGGCACCCGCTATTTCTGCCCCGGCCATACAGAACTGGGGGGCCGGCGGTTCCACTGCTGGCGGCGCGGCGGACATGGCACGGTCGACGCGATCAAGAGCCTCGAGGAAAGCTGCGACGTCTATTATTATGAACTGGCGCAGCGCGTGGGCATCGACCGCATCGCCATCATGGCGCGCAAGCTGGGCCTGGGCGTGCGCCACGACCTGCCCATGTCCGCCGTGGCCGTGGGGATCGCGCCTGACCGCGAATGGAAGATGGCCCGCCACGGCCAGAGCTGGCAGGTCGGCGACAGCCTGAACGCGTCCATCGGGCAGGGCTTCGTGCTGGCCTCTCCGCTGCAGCTGGCGGTGATGACGGCGCGCATCGCCTCGGGGCGCGAGGTTCGGCCGCAGCTGGTGCGCTCCATCGACGGGGTGCGCCAGGCGGTGCCGGACTACCCGGCCCTGGACATCAGCGAGGGGTCGCTGCGCGTCGCGCGCCTTGGCATGGATGCGGTGATGAACAGCGCGCGGGGCACGGCGCGCAGCTCTCGGATCACGCGCGAGGATTGGCGCATGGCGGGCAAGACCGGCACCAGCCAGGTCCGCAACATCACCGTGGCCGAACGCGCGCGGGGCGTGATCTCGAACGATCAGCTGCCCTGGGCACGGCGCGACCATGCGCTGTTCGTGGCCTATGCGCCCTATGAGGCGCCGAAATACGCCATCTCTCTGGTGGTCGAACACGGGGGCGGGGGCTCGACCGCGGCGGCGCCCATCGCGCGCGACATCCTGCTGTTCGCGCTGAACGGCGGGCTGCCGCCGCTGGACGCGGTCCCGTCGGAGGCGCGCGCAGGCCTGGAGGCCCGCCACGAGGCCATGCAGCTTTTTCAGCCCGAGGCCCCGCGCCCCGGCCGCAGCAGGGCGTAAGCGATGTCCTATCTCGACTATCAGGTCGCCCAGGTTCCGACCGGGTTCCGCAAGGTCCTGTATATCAACTGGCCGCTGGTCCTGCTGATCACCGCCGTCTGCTGCATCGGGTTCCTGATGCTGTATTCGGTTGCCGGCGGGCGCATGGACACCTGGGCCGAACCACAGATGATCCGCTTTGCCATCGGCATGGTGGTCATGCTGGGCCTGGCCTTCGTGCCGATGTGGTTCTGGCGGGGGATTTCGGTGGCGGCCTATGTGGTCTGCTTCCTGATGCTGGTGGCGGTCGACATGTTCGGCGTCATCGGCATGGGCGCGCAGCGCTGGATCGACATCGGCCCGATCCGCATCCAGCCGTCCGAGCTGATGAAGATCGCGCTGGTTCTGCTGCTGGCAGCCTATTACGACTGGCTGCCGCTGAACCGGGTGTCGCGGCCCCTATGGGTGCTGGTGCCGGTGCTGCTGATCCTGGCGCCGACGGGGCTGGTGCTGATGCAGCCGGACCTGGGCACCTCGATCATGCTGGTGGCGGGGGGCGGCATCGTGATGTTCGCGGCAGGCGTGTCGCTGTGGTATTTCGGGGTGGTGATCGGTGCCGCCGTGGGTCTGGTTGTTGCGATCATGCGCAGCCGGGGCACCGATTGGCAGCTGTTGCGCGACTATCAGTTCCGCCGCATCGACACGTTCCTGGACCCGACCTCCGACCCCTTGGGCGCAGGCTATAACATCATCCAAAGCCAGATCGCCCTGGGGTCGGGCGGCCTGTCCGGGCGGGGCTTCATGCAGGGCACGCAGTCGCGGCTGAATTTTCTGCCCGAAAAGCACACCGATTTCATCTTTACCGTCCTGTCAGAGGAGTTCGGCTTTATCGGGGCCTCGTCGCTGCTGGTCCTCTACATGCTGATCCTGGGCTTCTGCATCTATTCGGCGCTGACCAATCGCGACCGCTTTGCCAGCCTGATCACCCTGGGCATCTCGGGGACGTTCTTTCTGTATTTCGCCATCAACATGGCGACCGTGATGGGGCTCTTGCCTGCCAAGGGCTCTCCGCTGCCGCTGGTCAGCTATGGGGGGACGTCGCTGATGATCCTGATGCTGGGGTTCGGCCTGGTGCAATCGGCCCATGTCCACAGACCGAGGTGACACGATGAAGGTCCGCTTTTCCGCCCGCGACGGGGCATGGGACGAATGGGCCCCCGCCCTGCGCGCGGCGCTGCCCGAAATGACCCTGTCGCGCGATGGCGATCCGGCGGGGTTCGACGCGATCATCTATGCGCCGGGTGGCGACATCACCGATTTCACCCCGTATCGCAACGCGCGCCTGATCCAGAGCCTCTGGGCCGGGGTCGAGCGGATCGTGGGCAACGCGACCCTGACCCAGCCCCTGGCGCGGATGGTCGATCCGGGGCTGCAGCGCGGCATGGCCGAATACTGCACGGGCTGGGCGATGCGGGCGCATCTGGGCATGGACCGCTATGCCCAGGACGGCACCTGGCGCAACGGTCAGGTGCCGCCGCTGGCGGATGCGCGGCCGGTGACGGTGCTAGGGATGGGCGCGATTGGGCAGGCGGTGGCGGCTATGCTGGCCGGGATCGGGTTTCCGGTCACCGGGGTCAGCGCCTCGGGGCGGGCGGTGCCGGGGGTGTCCGTGCTGCCGGTCGCGGCGCTGGACCAGGCGCTGGCCGGGGCGCAGATCCTGATCTGCCTGCTGCCCGACACGCCCGCCACGCAGGGCCTGCTGGACGCGCGCAGGCTGGCCCTGCTGTCGCAGGGGGCGTGGCTGATCAATCCGGGGCGCGGCACGCTGATCGACGACGCGGCCTTGCTGGAGGCGCTGGACCGGGGGCGCCCGGCCCATGCGGTGCTGGACGTGTTCCGGGCCGAGCCGCTGCCCGCGGATCATGCCTTCTGGTCCCACCCCGCGGTCACGGTGACCCCGCATATCGCGGCGGAGACCCGGCCCGAAACGGCCGCGCCGGTGGTGGCGCAGAACCTGCGGCGGGTGATGGCGGGCCAGCACGCGCTTTATCTGGTTGACCGCCAGCGCGGGTATTAGAGCATTTCGCTTTTAACCTGACACATAGCCTGCAGCGTGGAAGTAGTTCCAGCATTCTTCGGGTGAGAACATGCTGCAGATGTCACCAAGGGCT